>JAKVCY010000060.1 GCA_022448425.1 Thalassotalea sp.
AGCAAGAAATGGCTTTAGACCGCATTAGGCAGCTTTCAGCCCACGAAGTAGGGCACACATTGGGTATAGCCCACAACTTTGCGGCAAGTGAAAATAACCGTGCGTCGGTAATGGATTATCCTCACCCCAAAATTAGTATTAAAAACGGCAAAATTAGCCTAGAAGGCGCGTATGACAAAGGCATAGGCGCATGGGATATTCACGCCGTAGCGTATGGCTATCAAGACTTTGCCAGCGATGTAGAAGAAGCCGAAGCCTTGGCAAAGATTATCGTAAAAGGCCGCAATGAAGGCTTGAGCTTTAAGTCAGACCCAGATACGCGCAGCAGTCGTCATGCATCAGCAAACGGCCATATGTGGGAAAACGGTAGCAATCCGCTAGATGCTTTCGATGAAATTTCACAAGTACGCGAACTGGCGTTAGCCAATTTAGGTTTAGACACCTTAAGCCCAAATAGCAGTTTATCCTCTCTTGAAAATGCTTTAGTACCTATTTACTTGCTACATCGCTATCAGCTAGAAGCTGTAGCAAAGCAAGTCGGCGGTTTAGTGTATGAATACGAACGCAAAGGTGACTATACCAAAGCACAGGGCCAACAGTTTGTAGCACCTGCGGTGCAGCAGCGCGCGATGCAGCAGTTAATTACTGCCACTACCGCTGATTACTTGACTATACCTGAATCGGTACTCGCCCTTATTCCACCTACAGCCTATGGCGACGATATTACTCGCGAGCACTTTAAGGGCAAAATGGGGTTAATGTTAGACCCTGTTTCTGCCGCCGCTTCAGCATCTAACTTTGCGTTTGAATTACTATTGCACCCAGAGCGCTTAAACCGCTTGGAGTGGCAGACAAGAAGCACTAATGACAGACGCAAAAAAGTAGGCGTTTCTATGCTGGTGAAGCAAATACTTAACGTTCACTGGTATAAAAATAAGTCACAAAGCCCACTAGCAAAACGCTTACAGTTAGTGGCGTTGAACGCTGTTATGCAGGCGGTTACTAATGAAAAGCTAGCGCCTGAAGTAAGAATGGAGGCCGAACTTGCTCTTCTTGAATTCAGCGAATGGTTAGACGATGAAGCCGACGATAATCAGTATGAAATACTGAAAGAACAGTTCGATACTTATTGGGCAAGTAAGGCATGGCCAAGTACTTTTGAAGTAGAGCCGCTACCGCCTGGTTCGCCGATTTAATAGCAGGCGAAGGGGTAGTGTAGTGCAACGTTGATGAGTAGCTAGTGCCGCAGAATAATGCTGCGGCACAGCGTATTGTTATATCTATTGGGCTAGCTTTGCTGCTGGCCCCTATGCCAACACATAAATATTGGCGGGCAAAATTGAGCAAGGCATTAATCTTTAAAAAGTGAAACTCATATTTCGTCTATTTAGACCAAGCAATGAATCGTTACTTACTCGTACCAAAGAGTAGATAATCTGACACTACTTCATCATGTACATACCCCGTGTGAGCTTGTAAATAATCAACAACGCCGTATTTGTATACACCAGGGACTGGAACCTTGTAGGTTTTTCTCGCAACTGATATCGCAACATTGGCATATTGGCCTTTTAATTCGCCAACACTACTCTCATCTATTGGGTAAGACAGAAGATCGTTAGGATCGCTAAACGCAATTACTCTCTTTTTTTGATTAGCATTTCTAGCATCAATAGTACCGTCATCTAAGATTGAGTGAAGTGTGTCATAATCGCTAGCCATTTTCTCAGACAACGTTTTCGGAGCTTTGTTAACCGAATCTCCGGTATTTAATAGAGCGATTTGGTTTGCCATCATATAAATCATGTCGACACTGTTATCTAGAACATGATCTCCATCCGCCTTCAGTTCATTGAGAACATCAATAAGGATCTTAGAGCCTAGACTAAAGGTGACAACAATGAGCTTTTCATTCTCATCAATCTGCTCTTCCAAGTCTAAAACTTGGTTTCTAACTCTTTGTATTATTTGCTTTTTGGAACTACCCGTATACATGACCACGTCAACAATTCCATTATTAAGTAGCCTATCTTTCGCGAGCTTTGTCGTTGCGGTTCTATTTGGATTTAATACAGGGTCGTCATCAATATCCCTTAGTTTGATTTTGGCTTGAGACGTGATGTCCAACCACCACAATACATTGAATGTTAGAGTTTGACCCTTGTAGCTAAAGCTATCGAGAGAGTCATCAATGTAGGGACTTTTTATTTTAAGAGCTGAACGTAAATCGTTGATGACACGCGAGTAGTCATTGATACCTCCGGTGGAAGAATATCCCCCCATTCCATGTATAAAAACTATTCTGATATCTTTGTTCGTTCCTTTAATTACGTCAACAATTCCATCGAATTCAATGTTTGCGGTGCTACCAGCGTAAACTTCATTCACTTTATTCGTTTTAATGATACAGCCCGAGAGAATGCAAGCTGTGAGTAGCAATACCATAAAGTTTTTCATATTAGAGTCCTTTTGATCTGTTATCACAAAGAACTCTTTATTCAGTAGCACTGAAAAGCGGCAAAAAGACGTCATCCTTGTATAGTTGAAAGTAGAACAGAAAATGTTCAAATACAACACTAGTAGCTAATCGAAACTACTTCACAAAGAATTCGATTTGGAAAATAACACCATTTACGTGTTTACCGCACACCCAGCCTCTGTGGGGAAAAACTACCATGACTTCTAACGTAAAATGCCCGCTTCCTGTAAAACACTATGAACTAAAATTGATTGAAAAAAATTGAGTATGGGAACTATGGTTTAAAACATTCTGATAATGGTTTTGATGTATTCAATCAGCGTAATGAGTTTGGCGATTTGTTTAATTTTAGTGGCGAAGATTGTGGTAAGTTCTTTTCAAATCTGCTTTCAGCGAATGAAATCTTGTGTGGTCATCGTTAAGTGATACTATAGTGATACATTTGAAAGTTGGAGCCTGCATCGTGAAAGTAGAATTAGTTACTACATTGAAGAGACAAGCCACAAAAATATTGCAAGACCTGCATACTTCAAAAGAGCCTGTTTTGATTACTGAACATGGTCAGCCATCGGCTTACTTAGTCGATGTTGATGATTATGAGATGATGCAAAAGCGCATGTCGATTCTAGAAGGTATTGCAAAAGGTGAGCAGGCAATAAGAAATGATGACGTTTTAACTAACCAGCAGGCCAAAGAGAAAATGGATAAATGGCTGAAATAGTATGGACAGAACCTGCTCTAAATGACTTGGACAATATTGCTGAATACATAACGGTATCTAATTTAGTTGCGGCAAAGCAACTGGTTAAAGAAGTCTTCGCTAAAGTAGATATGCTTGAGGAATATCCTAAATCAGGAAAGTCAGTTTCTGAATTACCATCTCTAAATTACCGTGAGCTTTATGTGAAGCCCTGTCGAATTTTTAATAAGTTTGAGGACAACAAAGCCTTTACTTTGCACGTAATGCGGCACGAACAAGATCTTAGGCGCTTTTTATTAGATTAGCGTTAATTCATTTTAAGTACACTTGATGAATACAGCAGCTTCTATTGTTAATAGAATTAGCGGCTAGGGCGTCTTACAGCGTTATGCGGACATTTTTGAATCGAATATTAAAGGTTCGCTTCAGACAAGTTGTGGACGAATAGATTATTGACTAGCTACTTCTGCTTTGTGCCAATAGCAGCCGTTCGAATATTTGTAATTAAACGGCAGAAAAGTACGTAAAGCGGACCTTGGGATAACGAATTTTTCCACCTAAAAGGACAGTAGACTATCAGCTAAACCAACTGCACACTCGCATCGTACAATATCTAGAAAAAGCAGCGCTGATCCAACATGACCCAGACAATACCTATCTAGACTTGCCGATAGATGATGAAGGTAGCTTACTACCACTTCCAGCAGCATCGGTCAGCTATAGGATAGCGGTAGGCGCAGATGCAGGTAAAAAAATATTCAGCTTGCGAACATTGCCATTCAAAGATTTGGAAAACTATGGCCAACTAGCAAAAAATAGCTGGATTTAGCCTACATGCAGGAATTTTTGCAGCTCAATCAGACAAACTAGAAAGATCGTGTCGCTATATCGCAAGACCAGCGGTGGGTGAAAAACGTTTAAGCCTCACCTCCACTTGCAACGTCAGAAATGAACTTAAGACGCCCTATACAGACCGAACTACACATGTTTTTTTCCACCACTTGACTTCATCAGTATGTTGGCCGTATTGGTACCACCGCCCAGGCTCAACCTTACCCGTTTTTATGGTGTGTTTGCTCCTAACAGTAATGTAAGAGCACGAGTTACCGTTTCCAAACGCGGTAAGAACAGCCCTCGCATAGCTGAGCGCCTGAAAGACTCAAATAAGCCATACCGTGCTCGTAGCATGAGTTGGGCGCAGGGATTAAAGCGAGTATTCAACACTGACATCACCATTTGCGAAGCTTGTACAAAGACGAATATTACAATAATCGCCTGTATTACAGATGCTGCAACCATCCAAAAGATACTTATGCATTTGAATAAAAAAGACTCACCGCTTACTGCCAGTCCGTGCAGAGCACCACCACTTGTTGAGTCAATATAGCTTGAATATTAACTTGTTGTGGCATCCTCTTTCACAATAAAATTTCAGCACTAATAGTCAGCCCCTTTTACCATATGGAGAATATTTAGTTCACCTTTTTATTACAAGGCTTCAATTTGCGTCACATGAAACGCCCCTTAAATCCAGCTGCGACAAGGGATAGCAAATACCGTTAATTCGCCTTATACTCGTTGGTGCTGTATTAACCAGAATTGTTAAACCAGCTTATGTACTAACCGGCAACGCTTTAATGGCAATCATTTTGTTAATCACTACCACTCAAACGTCAGTTTTAATCGCTATGGTGGTCTGTGATAGCGGTTGGCTTTTTCAACTCTATCATGTTCCCTACCATTTTTTCGCTGGCTATTCGAGGTCTTGGAGAGCTCACCAGCCGAGGCTCTGGACTTCTATGCCAAGCTATTGTGGGTAGCGCCTTATTACCTATGATTCAAGGCATGGTAGCAGATATGACATCAGTTCAACTTAGTTATTTTGTTCCAGTATGTGCGTACATTTACATCGCTTGGTACGCGGTTAACAGCCAACGCTTTTCTTAACTATTCACGATGCATCACATTTTTCAATTTTAGAGGTAGTGCTATGCGCTTTTTTGATCAGACTTTTCTATTATCACACTGTAAATCAATTCTCGATTTTTACACACACCGTGTTGTAGATGATACAGGCGGTTATCATCAAAATTATTTGGACGATGGTTCACTTTTTAATACTCATTTAAAACAACTTGTGAGCAGTACACGTATCATCGTCAATTACGCAACAGCCTCGATTGTTTTTAACAACGAAGACTATCGCCGCATTGCTAAATATGGTCTTGACTACTTAGAGAAAACCCATTGGCAAGCTGAATCCCAAACCTATGCCTGGACGCTTAATAACCATCAGCCGCTTGATATGACGCAGCAAGCATACGGCTACGCGTTCGTTCTACTCGCTTACTCGGCCCTTTTTAAGGCGAAAATAATAGAAGATAAAAAAGCCTTAATTCGCACTTACAACCTGTTAGAGGAGCGTTTTTGGCAAGCTGAATATGGCTTATATGCTGACGAAATTAGCCCAAGCGGAGAATTAAGTGAATATAGAGGCCAAAATTCAAACATGCACTTATGTGAAGCAATGCTTGCGGCTTATGACGCAACAAAAGACGTGCTGTTTTTAGACCGTGCATCAAAGATTGCCAGCAACATCGCACAACGCCAAGCGGCCCTCACCGACGGTCTGATTTGGGAACACTACACCCCAAATTTCCAACCTGACTGGGAATACAACAAAGACGATCCTAAAAATCTGTATCGTCCATGGGGATTCCAACCGGGCCACCAAACTGAGTGGACAAAACTATTACTCACTTTACACCGTTGCCGACCTGAATCATGGCAGGTCGACGCTGCTCAAACTCTGTTTGATCGCGCTTATGACATTGCATGGGACAAGGAGAATGGCGGCTTGATATATGGTTTTGCCCCCAATGGTAATTGGTGTGATACCGACAAGTACTTTTGGGTACAAGCAGAGAGTTTTGCTGCGGCAGCCATGCTCTATCACGTGACTAACGAAGCGCGCTATCTGGAATGCTACAACAATCTATGGAATTACAGCTGGGAACATATGGTCGATCACAAGTACGGCGCTTGGTACAGATTACTAGATCAACAAAATAATGCTTATAACAACGAGAAAAGTGCGGCTGGAGCGAAATGTGACTATCACACATTAGGCGCTTGCTTTGAAGTGTTACGGACTTTAAGACACAGCGCATAACAAGGACATACAGCCGAGAGTGCGGCTTTTTATTTAAAGGACGAGTTCATGAAATATACTGTATTACTAGCGCTAGTAGTCGCTCTTTTTTCGTGTAAACAAAGTTATATCCCAAAGACACAAAAAAGACGCACTTAAGGAAGACGTGCTTAGTTACGTTGACCCGTTCATCGGAACTGATGGTAAAGGTAAAACATTTCGCGGTGCAACAATACCTTATGGAATGCTTCAGTTAAGTCCAGATAATGGTCGAGGCGGATGGGGTTGGATAACTGGTTATTTTTACCCAGACAACATCATTGCAGGGTTCTGTCATACACATCCGGAAATTTTTTGTAACGGAAACGTTTTTACCAACCAAATAACGGCCTTAATCAATGGAGGTCAGTCAGTGCATTACCTTAGAGTATGACCAGCATGACAACCTGAGCGATGTTGCGAGTCACGCGTTACGTCTTTTTGATGAAGGCGAGCCATTCAGCATTTGCGCCTTTTCAATGGGCGGTATGATGGCGTTTGAACTTTTAGCGCACGTTCCCGAGCAAATTGAAAAAATAGCGTTGCTAGACAGCAATGCACACGCAGATAAATCCCAAGGGTGATCAGTCTGGAGCGAGCATTTGAACTATGCTGTTTCGCATGCTCTAGACATGCTTATTCGCGAGCAGTTTAGCAATGTAATCTACATAAGCCCAATGAAGCATTAATGAAATTAATTGCTCAGATGGCGCAGGATACGGGAATTGAGCGTTATAAAGCCCAGCTCGAAATTCTTGCAACGCGCCGGGATGCTAGCTAACTGTTAGCTAATTGCGCACATCCAATGCTGATAATTGGCGGTTGCAACGATGTGCTTTGCCCGCCATCAGAACAGCAAAGAAAGCATAACCTGGCGGCAAGTAGCAAATTGGTTATGGTTGAAGACTCGGGGCATTCTGCAATGCTTGAGCAAAGCGCACAAGTGAACCTGCATTTGTATGACTTTTTCGGAGGTGCTGCACATGCTTAAACAAGCGCTTAAAAACAAGCAAAGTCTTACGGGTACTTTCATAAAAACGCCCCATTACAATGTAATTGAAGTATTGGTGCACGCTAGCACGGACGTTCTGTATTTAGATGCTGAGCATGCACCATTTTCAAGACAGGATTTAGACACCTGCATTCTTGCGGCAAGGGCAGGGGGTATGCCTGTTCTAGTAAGAACACCAAACGATGCCCCAGAAACACTGCTAAATGTGCTGGATATGGGCGCAGACTATGTAGTTGTGCCACATGTAAAAACGGCGGAACAGCTAAGTGCTATCGTCAAGAATTGCCACTACGGTGCAGGCGGAAGAGGCTATTCAGGTTCAAGCCGATTTGCAGGCTACACGACAAAGCCCGAAGACGCATCACTCATAGGTGCAACGATTTTAGCGTGCTAATGTCACTGGTTAATCACGGAATTGCACTTGCTTACGTTCCTGATTTTGTTGCAAAAAGTCATAATTTAATCGCGATTAATGTCGTTGATTATGCTTACCTAAATCAGGAAAAAATCGAACTGGTTTACAAAAAGAGTTTGGCTTCAGGTTGGTTAGCACAAATATCCACTTATTGTAAAAATATTGGCTGAACACAGTCCTGTGACGTGCCAACTCACCAGCCAGTTGTTCCATGCAGGATGAATCCGCTAGATAGGCCTTTCATCATAGCCGCCAGTACAGTATATTTGGTATAGCAGTCATCAAGTTGTACATCACTGAAAGTGAGCCAGCACGCATGTGTAATCGCTTACACATAGGCAGGCCAATACCTGAAGGAACTCAGTTATATTATCGTCTAATTCGTTTGAGCTATTGTCTGAACACTTTCCACTTACCCGCAATCAAGACCTCTTCAGTGCGTCTGCCCGTCAAATCACCAGTAAGGTATTTTGGCAACCGGGAATATCCCAACGGGAAATTGTTGACCAAACGCAAATAGCACAGCAATCAGCCTCAAGAATCATCAAAGAGTTAGCCGAGCAAGGTGTGCTCAACACACAAGAGCGCGCCCCTACCGGAGGTCGTGGCAAACCCGGTATCGCCCTTTTTATCAATCCAGACTTTGCTTACGGACTTGGATTTTCTATCACTCCCGAATTCCTCAGCATGACACTTATCGATCTCGAGGGGAAAACTCGCCATTCCTACACAGTGCGCCCAAGTTACCTAGATGTCGATACTGTCATGGACACATTCAAGGTTTTCTATGCGCAAATGGAGCAAGAAACCGATCTGGACTTATCCAGAATATTGGGTTGTGGTGTGGGAATCGCTGGCTACTTTGTCAATGACGAGACTCAAATGAACTATCCCTACTTTATCGAATCTTGGATGAATGTGGATATTCTCGCCTTGTTCGAAGACACATTTAAGGTACCAGTATGGGTAGAAAATGACGCCACAGCCGCTGCCGGCGGTGAAGGTGTAGCCGGAGCTGGACGCCAATACACAGACTTTGCTTATGTGTATATTGCCACCCTATTCGGTGGCGGTATTGTGGCAAACCGAGAAGTGTTGAGAGGTGCCAATGGCAATGCGGGCGAATTGGCAGAACTGTTACCCCCAGGTATTTACCCTCACCCCAACTTGAACCTACTGAAAACCATACTCGATCGCAATAACCAGCCCTATGAGTCGGTCATAGAAATGCTCGACAAACTCGACTTAGATCAGCCAGGTGTGGACGAATGGGTACATTATTGCAAAAATTCACTCACCTTGGTGATGTCTTCTTGCGCAGCCTTGCTGGATACTCAAGCCATCATTATCGGTGGTCGAATTACTGAAGAGTTAACTAATAAGCTGTTGGAAGTATCACATATTTACGCCCAAAATCGACGTAAATCTCCCCGCCCATTACCGGTGATGATAAGCGCAAAAGCGGAAGGTGATCCTGTCGCAATCGGTGCTGCAGCAATCCCCTTCCGGCATTTTATTACTTAGTATTGGTCAACCATACTGACTGATACGGCGACAACTCGATGTCCTGATGTAAATCCGATACTGTTTCACCTGACAATAAATCCGTCCATTGATCCGTCAACGCTAGGTTAAGCTCGCTCAGTGGCAAGGTTTGTGGCTGATTAGAAATATTGTATACGCAAAAAATCGACTGTTTGCGATCCAAGCTTTGACGCCAATAGCCAAACAACTGTAGTCCCAAGTGCAAAATAAACTGTGTTGCATTAGGATGGAAAGCGGGTTGCTCTTTGCGTATCCGAATCAACTGTTTCATTGCATCGTGAACTTGACTGTGATGAGAAGCATCATCGTCAAGTTGGGCGCACAGTGCGTCGTAATCCCAGCGGTGGCGATTAATAGAGCGATTGTGTTGAGTATTTTTCACTTTTTCATAATCGTTCTGCGTAGCCAGTAAACTGTGAATGTAAATACCGGGGATCCCTTCCATACCTAACATCACGGCATGGGCACACATAAAGCGTTGGAAATTCCACTCATCAGCACCATCTGTCGTTCCTTGCAGCGCGTTATACAGAGAAATATTCATTTCATAGGCTTTCTTGCCGCCATTTTCGGTATTGCGCCAGGAAATTTTGCCGCCAAAATTAGCCATAGTGGTGGTCAAAGTATCCACTTCCTCATCGCTGAGCAAACCTTCCACAGGGCGCAAACCTATACCGTCATGAGAGGCGATAAAGTTAAAATAAGTCGTCCCGTTTTGCGCCGGTGGCATACTCATCAGCCAGCGCTTCAAGTACAAACAATTGCCAGTTATCAAGGTATTAACCAACAAGGGTGGCAACGAGAAGTTATAGATACAATGGGCTTCGTTTGCGTTGCCAAAATAGGTAAGATTTTGGGTATTAGGGATATTGGTTTCGGTAATGATCACTGCGTCGGGGTAGACGTGTTCAATCATAGTGCGCAACAAGCGAATGATTTCGTGGGTTTGCGGTAGGTTAATACTGCTAGTACCGGCGATTTTCCAAATAAATGCCACAGCGTCAAAACGAAAAATGCGCACACCTGCGTCCAAATACTGACGAATAATTTTAGCAAAGGCAATCAACACCTCTGGGTTGCGAAAATCAAAGTCGACTTGGTCGTGACTAAAAGTACACCAAACGTGCTCAAGCCCTTTGCTAGTTGGGGTTTCACGTAACAAGCTAGTTGTCCGGGGGCGTACCACTGCAGACAAATCAGTGGTGGGGGATTCGGTAAAGAAAAAGTCCGCCCCCGTACCCTCACCTTTAATAAAATTTTGAAACCACAAACTGCGGCTAGAGCAGTGATTGATCACTAAATCTGACATGAGTTTGCGCTTCGATGCTATCGAACTGATATGTTCCCAGTTGCCCAGTGACTCGTTCACAGAAGAGTAATCAATCACAGAAAAACCGTCGTCAGAGCTATAGGGGAAAAATGGCAGAATATGTACCCCTGTTAGCGTTTCTTCGAAACGTTCGTCGAGAAAATTATCCAGGGTTGCAAGTGGCGTTTCACCGTCTTTAACAATACTGTCGCCATAGGTGATCGCGATGACATCCTGCTCGGTCCAATTGTTCTGAAAGGGCTCGGGCATTTTAAATTCTTGATCAATACGCATGATTGCGATGAGCTCATCGGCCACATGGGACAAGGTTTTTGTTGTCTCAACGCCATCGTAAATAAAGGACAATTGATGTTGGAGTTTTTGGTGGACTTGCTCAACAGACTGGTACATAACTGACTTCACCGTAATTATTGATTGTTTTATTAATTTTCACTGGGCAATGACTTGCCCGAAACTATGGTTCTAGTCTCATCGAGACTAAATACCTGATCACATCGCGCAGGCAAATCGCGAAGTGCGTGTTGGGTTAAACGCTCAAAAAACTGCACAAAATTAGCCACTTGAGCTTCGTCCATCACACCCGAATTAGCTCTTCCCGAACTTTTTCGAGCCAGTTTTTGCTCTTGTTCTAGTCGCCACTGAAACACTTGGTCGAAGGAAGGTGCTTTTAACATCACCCAATGGTCCATTTGGGCATACAGTGGCTCGTAGTATCGAACAATTTGTTCATTCACATAGCGACGCCAGCACCCCTTTTGATCTTGTTCGCGTTCTAGGCCGTTTTGTGGCTCGCTCAGCTCGCTATCATCTTGCGCGTTGACTCCCCAACTCCAGCCTTCAAACAACACAATGTCCACGGGCGTGTTAACCACAGGCCACTTAGATTCGGGGGCAGGATTGTCAATGGCCTTGTTAAAACGGGGGAGTTTCACCTCACCTGACGCCTTGCTAAGCTGGGACAAAACTAATTCGATTAAGTTAACATCGTGAGTGCCAGGCACGCCCCGTGTCCGAAGCAAAGGATGAATACTCTCGGCTAACTGATTGCGCTTTTCTGTGGAATAGTAAAAATCATCCAAAGATAAAACCGCCACAGACAGTCCTTCTTGCCGACTTAGATATTCGGCAACAAAGTCAACCAAAGTTGATTTTCCAGAGCCTTGACAACCATTTACACCAACCATCAAGGTTCGATTTAACACTTTTTGTTTTAAGCGCAACTCTTCAGTTAACGGAATAAACCAACGCTGCACCGTTTCAATATAGCTAGCAGGTAATTGATGGCGATGCAGAAAATCGGGTAAAAATGAACTGTTAATAGCGGTAACTCCCAAGCAACTAGATTCAACGCGCAACATTAATACTCAATATGGGTATTAATATCAAGAGGAGATTGAGACAAGTTGGATTTTTTGTAAAATAATTGTTGAAATCAGACCAGATAAAGCATCCAAAATAAATACTAGAAGCCATTAAAATAAAACTCTTGATAAAATTTTAGAAATGTTAATTTTCAACTCTACTTCAAGCTTATAACTTTGAGCATAGCTATCATCACTGGTACACAAAAAAGACTAAACTCAGATCAGACCATCAAATTAGAACCCATCTCCAAAAACGATAAAACCAATAAAAAACAATGCCATATAAAAAATTAAAGTTAAATTGACGAGACAAAGCCATAACTTAATCAATCAATTAAAACCCGAAATGGGTTGTAAAGTTTTTGTAAGTGATTTATAACTGCGGTGTTGCTTCACTACAGCCTGGTGTAGCAAGCCGTCGATTTAACCAAGGCAAAGTGCCTTGAAAAGATCGAGTCACCCTAAAGCTAAGAGCATAAGAGACGTACAATGAGAATAAATAAACTTACCGCTGCAGTTACAGTCGCACTTGCCACTACTCTTCCCGTAATGGCGCAAGAAGCTGAAGAGCAAGACAAGGATTTCGAACAAATCATTGTCACCGGCACAAGTGTTGCCCGTGCAGAAGCTGATACACCAGCCAAAACAACACTCATCCCTGAAGAGGCAATTGCCCGTCGAGGTTTTTCCAGCCAAGCCAACATCTTGTTAACGGTACCCGGGATCAAGGTTGAAGGTGGCGGCGGTGAAGTCGCAACAAACGCATTCGTACGTGGTCTTCCATCTGGTGGACAATTTCAATTCACCCCATTAAATTACGACGGTTTACCTGCATTTCAGTCGGGCATGACATCATCTGCACAAGACGTTTATTACCGTCCTGATATTGGTATTGAGCGGGTTGAATTCGTCGGTGGCGGCGCATCAAACTTGTTTGGTCCAGGTTCAGTGGCAGGGATTATTAACTACATTTCTAAAACTGGCTCTGATGAAGCTGAAAGTACCGTACAGGTTGAAGTCGCGGAAGAAGGCCGTCTGCGCACCGACTTTTTCACCAGTGGGCCTCTGTCCACCGATGATGAGCTTTACTACGCGTTTTCTGGTTACTACCGTCACGACGAGGGTCCGTTAGATACAGGACTTGATACCAAGGGTTATCAAGTACGAGGCAACATCAAAAAGCTATTGGACGACGGACACATCACCGTCTACGGGCAAATGATTGACGATCAAGTGCAGTTTTTCTTGCCTCTGCCACTAAGTGGCGGCTCTCGCGACCGTTTAACAGGTAACAATGGCGAAACTGTCTACGTCACTCAAACCGTTGCAGCGGCCGACTTGCGTTATCAAACTGCCGATGGCGAATATGAATCTCCTATCCGCGACGGTGTATCTACCGTGGGTGGCTCACTGGCTATCGACTTTCAAAAAGAACTGAGTGATACCTGGAGTATCAGTGGTAAAGCAAAAGCCGCCGACTACGATCACCAATTCAACTTGTTCTTAGACGGTGATGGCGTGGCTAACTCGCCAGAACCGCTAGATGGGTATGCAGCCAATGCAGCTCGTGGCTTCAATGGACAGTCACTTACTGACCTTTACGGCACGCCTAACTACACATGGACAGAAACAGGCCAAGCCGTTCCTGACGACTATCTACTGTTCGGCAACCGTCTACTCGATCGTACCCGTGACGGTAACTTCTTCAGTACCGAGTTTAACTTAACCGGTCATTTCGATGACATTGGTGGCTTTGAACACACCTTAAACGTCGGTACTTTCTTAATGCGCTCATCGCAGAAAGACTTCAACATCATCACTTCCTATCTTGCTGACTTCAGTAACGGTGGCGATGCCCGACTGGTGGACTTGTCATTCACCGACGCCCAAGGCAATGTCGTGCATTACTCGCAAAACGGTATTACGGGACCGGGTACTTCTTACACGAATCGCGACCTCGAGTCTGACCGCACTGCTCTTTATATTACCGACCAAATGGAAAACGAGCGCTGGGCCATCGACTTAGGTGTCCGTGTTGAACGAGCGGAAGGGTCGATCAAATCAGAGGGCAACGAATGGGTGACGGTTAATAACGACCCAAGTTTGGCACCGAATCTACAAGTCAACCGCACGGGCAATGGGCGTTTTACCTACGGTGAAGTAGGCACGACCGAAGTGGCTGTATCAGGTGCACTTTTATACAAAATGGATGAGCACGACTTAAACTTCTATGCCAATGCGTCATCGGGTTATTTCTTCCCGCAAATTCGCAGTGTGCGATTTGACCAAAACGGCGACCCGCAAAGCTACGAAGGTGAAGATATCCGCCTTGCCGCCATCGGTTTGAAATACTTCCCGAAAGACTTGTATATCGACGCCTCAATTTTTACCGCGGAACTTAAAAACCGCCGTTCAGTCGATTTCGAAAATGGTCCCAATGGCGATGTGGTAGAGCGTGTTGTGTTGCAATCGACTGAGACCATAGGTGCGGAAATTATCGGCCGCTGGAAAATCAATGACAGCTTCAGTATCGACGGTAACATCACTTATCAAGACGCTGAATTCACTGAAAACGGTAACCCAGACGCCGTTGGTAAAGTGCCTCGTCGTCAACCTGACTTCACGGGTAACATTGCGGTTAACTACGACAACGGGTTCGTCGATGCTCGTTTAGGTGTGAGCTACTTTGGTGACGCGTTTGCCAATGACACCAATACGGTGGAACTAGATAGCCACAACATTACAACTCTTGACGCGGGTTACACGTGGGAATTTGACAATGACCAAACGATTCGCGTCGGCGTGGGCGTATGGAACTTGTTCGACAGTGACGGTGTCACCGAAGGTTCACCTCGCCAAGGTAACTCACAGGTCTCTGGTGGTGACTTCTTCGTCGGTCGACCAATACTACCTCGTCGGGTCAGTATTACCGCTCGATACGATTTTTAATTAGCTCTGACTGCTCCAATAGCCTGAATGATATTGGAGACAAAATGCCGGTGACATGTATTTTGCATGCCACTGGCCTTTATATTTTCACCGGTTTTATCAATAACAAGAGTAGTGTGCGTTTATGAATTTTATAGACTACCTGATCATTGGCGGATATTTAGTTGGCTTGCTGGCTATTGGCTTCTTGTGGCGAACCCAAGCAACCGAACAGGACTATTTCCTAGGCGGTAAGAACATGGGTTGGTTTCCACTCACGCTCTCCACTATGGCAACCCAACTATCGGCAATTAGCTTTATCTCCGCTCCCGCATTTGTCGGCATGCGCGAAGGTGGTGGTCTGCAGTGGTTGGCATATGAATTCGCGGTGCCATTGGCGATGATTTTAGTCGCCTTTGTGATTCTTCCCGCGCTGTATCGCTCAGGTGTCGTCAGTATTTACGATTTCCTCGAACGCCGATTTGGCCCCTCTACTCGCTACATGGTGAGTTTTGTGTTCCAACTTGTCCGATCCTTTGGTACAGGTATAGCTGTGTATGCCATCTGTATCATACTGCAAGCCATGTTCGACATGTCTCTTCTCACCTCGATCGTCACTGTAGGTATTATTACGCTCGTCTACTCTACCTCTGGGGGCATGAAAGCCGTGGTATACGGAGACGTGGTGCAAATGGTGCTGATTTTCATTGGGGTCTTATTTGTCGCGGGCTTTGCTATCGCTCAATTAGGAAGTGCGGATTTTTTCTGGCAAAACGTAGAAGCTGACCGATTCAATGCAGTCGTGACTGACGCGTTTGGCTTTTCAGGTGACGAATTTGGTTTGTTACCCATGATTTTTGGCGGCTTCGTGTTGTATGCGTCTTACTACGGCTGCGACCAAACTCAGGCGCAACGGGCGATGTCTGCCAAAAACGATACCGACATCAAAAAACTGTTATTTGCCAATGGTATTTTGCGTTTTCCACTGGTCTTACTGTACTGCATTACTGGGCTCATTGTCGGTGTCGTTGTCAAAACCAGTCCCGAGCTCATGGCTCAAGTGCCAGCGGGAAAGCCCGATTACATGATGCCAGTATTTATCCTTGAATACATGCCTAATGGCGTTATTGGTTTGCTGGTCATCGCTATCTTATCTGCGGCTATGTCCTCGTTATCGTCAACCGTTAACTCATTGGCGGCGGTTACATTGGAAGATTTGTCGGCGATGGGAGTATTAAAAACAGCGGATGAAAGCAGGAAAGTGGTGCATGCCCGCTGGATTTCACTATTTTGGGGCACGCTAATCCTCACACTCTCTCTTTACGCTGGCTCTATTGCCCCGACTGTGATCGAAGCCATAAATAAAGTGGGTTCTGCCCTCTACGGTCCTATTCTGGGAGTGTTCTTATTGGCCATTTTCAAAAATCGCACAAGCGCGCTGGGAGTAAATATTGGCCTACTCACAGGCATGTTATTAAACTTGTACTTCTGGTTGTATGAACCACAAATTTTCTGGATGTGGTGGAACTTCATCGGCTTATTGGTGACTGTGGTCATCGCCTATGCAGTTGCCCTACTCAAACCCAATACAAAAGTCACTGCCCAGGCGCCATCGAGCAAGCTTCATATCTCCAAGCAAGATATTTTAATAACTGGGGGCATTCTGGTGGGATTCTTCGTCTTAGTCGTCGCCCTTAGTTATTCTATCAGCGTCATCGGTCAGTCCATGATCCAATAATCAGCATTGTATGCGACACCTGCTTGAGCATGTGTCGTTTTGTTACCCTTCATTCCCTAAGTAAATCAGTATGAAACACGAATTAGCAACATCAGCAAAACAGATCTTATTAAGCAACGACAGAAACGGATACACAGTGCCTACCGATGGTTTGTATCCTTATCAATGGAATTGGGATTCGGTATTCGTCGCATTAGGCTTTGCCCAATTTGATCGCAATCGCGCATGGCGTGAAATTGAGATTCTATTCGAATCTCAATGGGACAATGGTATGCAGCCGCATATTATTTTTCATCAAGTGGACCCGAACTACTTTCCCGGCCCCTCAGTATGGCAAACCAATCAACCCAACAAACACACCTCAGGTATTACCCAGCCTCCAGTGGCAGCCTCTATCGTAAGGCAATTATGGGAAAGTGGCGAGGCGTCGGAGCAAGCCAGAATGGAAGCCTTATATCCCAAATTAATGGCTTGGCACGATTGGTTTGCGACCTACCGCGATCCCATGGATAACGGCTTGGTTATGACTACACATCCATGGGAAACAGGCCGTGATAACTCTCCTGAATGGGATTTGCCAATGTCTGGCGTTGACACCTCACAAGTGGGAGAGTATTCCCGTCGTGACCTAAACCAAGTGGATCAGTCTATGCGCCCCACACACGAACAGTACGATCAATACCTTGCCATGGTTTTTTTTGGTCGAGACTGTGGCTGGGATCAAGATGAAATTGTTAAAAATGGCCCATTTCGAGTACTGGATGTGGGTATGAGTCTCATTTTATTGCGAGCAAATCAAGATTTGCTCGCGATGGCACAAGCATTGGGCTTTGAAGAAGACTGTAAGAAGCTGCAAGCAAGGATCACAAAAACTCAGATAGGTATCGACTTTCTGTGGAATGAGAACATTGGTGCGTACTGCTCCTATGATCTTATTGCACAACGCTCATCAGATAGTTTGAGCAATGCGTCATTCCTTGCGTTTTACGCCGATGTTGGCAGTCCCCTCCAGCGACAAAAACTCACCCAACACTTACTCAGAATTAAGGATACTGTCTCCTATTTACTGCCAAGTTGTGATCCGGCGAGTGAGCATTACAATCACATCTTGTATTGGCGTGGTCCAATTTGGGCTGTCGTCAGTTATATGGTCGGACTGGGGTTGATTGAACAAGGCGAGACAAAACTGGGTAATCAAGTGATGCTCGACACCATGGCGGTCATTGAAGCGGGCAACTTTTATGAGTCTTTTTCACCAGATACGGGGGAAGGAACCGGCGGTAAGCAATTTTCATGGTCTGCAGCAATATGGCTACACCTGAACGCCCAGCGAGATACATTTACCCTTCAGGACGAACCCAAAGCAAAATAACAGTCTAAAAGGTGCATCAATACACACCTAAAAACACTAACGAAAAGACGTACACGTCTGGCATCTATATTCGTAGGTGCCACCTTCCTGTGGTCATTTTCATGCACTTACATTCTCAGACTTGTATTCTTCAAGATGACAGATAATCACTTGTTTTGACGAGATTTCTGAAATGATGTCCGCCACCCGCGCAATAGATAAATGGGTCTCATCCAGTAACTCACAGGCGGAGTGTAGTCGCGTGTCATTTAACCAACCCACAAAACTTTTTGAGAAGTTAGCTAAAAAGTGACTAATTCGGCCAGGCGGTTATCACTGGGACGCTCTATCACTGCGTGCTCGATAAATTGATTTTATCCACCTGTGCGAACCGGTGCACTGACCATCATACGCGCTATCTGATTGGCCACTTTAGTACCATAAAAGGTAGCAACTAAGTGCAGACAACAAGCCAGCGCAGCAGCAGTACCCGCTGAAGCGACAATATTTTCCTAGGCGGTAAACAAACGGTTTGAGCCTAGTTTGACTCCGCCAAAACGGACGTTCCGCAAACTCATTCCTGCCCCTTTTCGTGTTACGATAACGTTTCCTATAATTACAGCACCTGAAGTGAAACTGCTACACTCCGCACTATCAAACCACTAGAAAAAACCAACCTATGAAGATGAAATTCAGAAAATACGCCGTTGAAGATAGAGAAGCATTAGTTGATACTTTACTTTCCAACTGCCCAAAGTACTTCATCGAAAGTGATAAGGCTGATTTTCTCGATTTTCTCGATAATTATGCCGATGAAAATTACCTAGTTACAGAAATTGAAGACAAAGTCGTTGGCTGTGGAGGACACTATACAAAAGGTGTTTCAAATGGGATTGCTTGGGTTATAGTTTGAACATAAATCGCTTGGACACAAAAATTTACTTGCGGTAGCAGATAGTTTTTACGCTGAAATTGAGAAGCGTATAAAAGCAGAGGGCCACTTGTATGACATTCAAATCAGTACGACATGGTGAAGTCATTTTCGAGTGGCGATCAACTGGTATATACTTCAGCCCAAAGTCTTCACAGTTGGCACTTTGTAACACAGAAGTGTCCAGAAATGAGTGGGCGGAACGTCTGCTTTTACAATATGATTTAATATACTAAGTTGCTGTTGAACGGCCGACTTTGGCACATAACGGAATTAAAAGCAGCGAGTGATGAATGTCCGTTGTTTGTCTGAAGCGGACTTGCGCAAAAGTTATGTCCAACGTCCGCTTCACGCTCATTGCAGCCATCGAAGGGTCTTTGAGCGATGGGCCGCTTAAGGTACTCTTCTGCCGTTCAATACAATAAATTGAACGGCAGGAAGTAATTCAAAAATTAAACCAGCAGCTAGCGTGAGACATTTCTAGGTACTCTAATCAACCATGTTGTAATAAAGTTTTATTCCATCAAATGGCGTACAAAAACCTACAACTCCTTATAATTCGTAAACACCTTATACAACTGCGTACCACTCAACACTGATGCTGAAGGGAAGTGTAAAATAGGGATAAGATCGCAGGGCGCTTCTAAAGTTCTGCTGCCGTTGTCCGTATCTAGGTCGTCAATATTTAAAATTTGCGCTAGCGGCTCACCTTTCTTAACTGTTTGGCCTGGTTTCGCCATGTACTCCACCATGCCGCCCCAGTTAGTAAACAGGGTTTTATAGTCTTTTAAA
>JAKVCY010000061.1 GCA_022448425.1 Thalassotalea sp.
TGTAAATTCGCCCCGTTAAATACATGATTCTGGATAGCAGTTTCCAGCTGTCATCTGTTAGCATTAGTCTCGGCATTTGGGAAAGTTAAATTGTTTTTTGGCGAAATCATTATAACCGACCCAATTGCTGTTTACTTTTCATACCGCAAAGATCAACACGCTCTAGGTTAAATTAATAAAAAAACATAATTTAAGAATAGATATGACCGCAACATATGCTGCTAGCAAAGAATAAACAACAAAAAAAAGCCCCGACGGTTAATGATTACCGTTGGAGCTTTTCAGGTGTCTAGGACTGACTTTTACTTAAACCAACTGGCCTAATTGCTTTTTATCGAATGCAACCAAACTTTCTGATTGTCCTTCTTTAACTTTGTTAACCCAATCTGGGTTGGCAATTAATGCGCGGCCAATCGCTACTAAGTCAAACTCTTCACCATCTATACGTTGATGCAAGTTATCAAGGTTTGCAGTTTCTGCATCTTTAAAGTTCGCAGTGCCATCTTCAGGCAAAAAGTCTTGGTTAAGACCTACGCTACCAACGGTAATTGTAGGCTTACCTGTGAGCTTTTTAACCCAGCCGGCCAAATTCAACTCACTTCCTTCAAACTCTGGTTCCCAGAAGCGACGCTGTGAACAATGGAAAATATCCACGCCAGCCTCTGCCAAAGGCGTCAAGAACTCATCTAGTTGTTCTGGTGTTTCGACTAATCTAGCATCATAGTTTTGCTGTTTCCATTGTGACCAACGGAAAATGATTGGGAATTCTTCACCAACAGCTGCTCTCACAGCAGTGACAAGTTCAATTGCGAAGCGAGAACGTCCTGCTAAATCACCGCCATATTCGTCTGTACGTTGGTTTGTATCTTCCCAGAAGAATTGATCAATTAAGTAACCATGAGCACCGTGAATTTCGATTGCATCAAATCCGATACGTTTCGCATCTGACGCTGCTTGGGCAAATGCTTGAATAACGTCTTGAATGTCTTGCTTGGTCATCTCATGACCAGTAACTTTCCCAGGAATAGCCATACCTGACGGACCATAACCGGGAGTATCACCGCCAGGTTCAGCACCAGGTTTACGAATAGCACCTACGTGCCAAAGCTGTGGCGCTATCTTGCCGCCTTCAGCATGAACAGCATCAACAACTTTTTTCCAGCCAGCAAGGGCTTCTTCACCGTAAAAAGTAGGTACATTATCGTAGCCTGAGGCAGCAATATGGTTAACATAAGTACCTTCGGTGATGATTAGTCCAACACCTCCTGCCGCACGGCGACGGTAGTAATCAACAACTAAGTCGTTAGGTACATTTTTAGGTGAAAATGTTCGCGTCATTGGGGCCATCACAGTTCTGTTAGCGAGTGATAAATTCCCTAGTGTCGCAGGTGTGAATAGTTTTCCTGTTGTCATTACGTTCCCCTCAATATTCACTGTTAATTTGTATTGTCTGTTATGTAAAAACACCACTAACTTACCTACAGGTCAGTTAGTGGGTTAAAATTTTTTCTAAGCCTCTTTCTGGCTTACATTTGAGCCCAAAAGCACATAGATCTGATTCATTGTCTGTTCAAATATTTCGTCGCCATGAACACGTGAATACTGTAATGCTCCTTTGCATGCCAGCACCACTAAAATTGCTTGGCTGTTTACATCACCAGCAAAGCTAAATTCATCACCTTTTAAGCCCATTACTAAAATATCGCGAATAAACCCTAGTTCATGTTCATCCAACAGGCGCAGTTCTTTCTGCATCGCAGGTGGCAAAGAGGCAATATCAACTTGTAGGCTACTTAACGGACAAATTTTGTTTTTGCCACAAGAGAATCGCAGAATACCGTTCACATACGTGTCTAGTTTAGTTTTGGCTGTTGAACGGTTAGCTAAAATCTTACCAAACTCTTTTTCATGCCACTGTTTGACCGATTGGCACAAAGCAACGCCCAAGTTCTCTTTCTTAGGAAAATGATGATGGATGCTCGCTTTGGTAATCGACAGACGATTGGCGATATCAAGGTAGCTAAAATTTTCAAAGCCATGTACCTGCAACAAGTCGAGTGCTACCGATACTATTTGCTCTTTTCTATTTTTTGAACGAGTTTGCATACTATTAACTTAACTTACCCTTAGGTAAGTTAGCAAGATCTTTTTGTAATTTTAGTATACAGAAAAGCGACTAAGATATAATAGTAAGTGTTGTGAGTATGCTTTATGGCAAGAGTTTATTCGGTAGTAGACTGATCTAAAAACACTTGATTTCGACCTGATTGTTTTGCGCGATAAAGTGCACGATCTGCACGAGAGAAAATATTGTCGAAGTTGTTGTCCTGTTCGAGCAGAGAAGTTACCCCCAAACTCAATGTAACTTTGTGGGTATCGTCGCCTAATCCCTTGCACGGAAAATCACTATGATATTGGCATATGCGCTCAGCCATTGCCTTAGCATGTACTTTAGACGTTTTGGGTAGAAAAATAGAAAACTCTTCACCTCCCATTCTAGCCAATGTATCTTCGACACGAATCATTTGCTGTAAATTGGCCGCAATACTTTGCAGTACTGCATCACCTGTTGGGTGACCGAACTTATCGTTAACATCCTTGAAGTGGTCGATATCAATAGAGATAAGCGCTATATCTTCATCGTGACGTGTTGCACGATTGAACTCCTTTTCAGCCTGTTCAAAGAAGTAACGTCTGTTGTATAGGCCTGTTAGTGCATCGGTCCTCGCTTGGCGTTTAAACTCTTCCTTAAGCTGAAATAACTCTGTGATGTCAGTAGAAAAACCAATAAGGGCAGGCGTTAGCTCGTCGCCATTGTGCATGTAAGGGATTTTAACGCTAAGGTAACGTAACAGCGAACCGTCCTTATCTTGCACAACCTCTTCGACACTTTGTTTTTCATTCGTTTCGAAAACTTTTTTATCAGACACCCAAAAGTGGTCAGCCACATTTTGCGGCAAAATGTCCGTGTCTTTTTTCCCAATGATCTGGTCTGCTGGCAAGCCAAACAATTCAGCTACTCGTTGGTTCACGAATAAAAAGCGACGGTCACTAGATTTCATGTAAACATGAGCGTCTATGTTATTCAACACAGCATCCAGCATATGTCGCTGGTCAGCTATGGTTTTCTGTAATTGTTTTTCGTGTGTGATGTCAGTTGAAATACCACAAATACCAATGACGTTTCCGCCATAGTCGAGCAGTGGTTCTTTATTACTGCGGAAGACTCTAAGTTCGTCAGTCGCTTTGACAAAGTTTGTTTCCTCAGCCACGACAGCCTGCTTTGTATGCATAACTTCTTTGTCATTCTCTTTAATTTGATTAGAAATTTTCAAATCAAAGAAATGACTGTCATCAAAGCCAACAACTTCGTCAAAGGTTTTATCAAATAACGTTAAAACCGCTTGATTTACGTATGTGTAACGCCCTTCAAGGTCCTTCGTGAAAATGTAAGCGTTCACGTTATCAAGTGCTGCTTCAAGTAGCTTGATATGATTTTTCACTTTACTGGGAATTCGCGTATTCACGGCCACGCTCATCTAATTGGTATCGAATGATATTAGTACATCAGAAATCGACGAAATTTAGCGCCACTACCCCTTACTAGTAAAAATAGCAGTAAATGGGCTATGTGCAATTTTTCCCCAGCAAAAAAACTGATATTTTCAAGCTCTGCCGACAATAGCATGTCTATCTTGCTGCGTCATCGAGCTTGAAGGTAGTAATTAAGTCTATGAAAGAGCGTACTTTTGGCGACAAATGTTTGCGTGAAGGGTAAACCACGAATACGTCTACCTCGGGTGTGTGATAGTCATCAAACAATACGGCAAGGTCACCGCTATTGAGTGCTTCTTGCATTGTGAAAGCAGGTAAGCGACAAATACCATGACCATCTAGCACCATTTTTAATTCCATATCTGAGCTATTGCAAAGCATCGATGCTGGTACTTCTACGTGAATATTTTTCTCATCCTTACCAATAAACATCCATCGATTAGGCTGCTTGAGGTTGGTATAGCAAATACACTTATGATGTTTGAGTTGCTCCGGATGTTTTGGCGTGCCATGTTTCTCAAGATAGTCATGCGACGCGACAATATAAGCAGGGCTAGTAAACAACTTTCGACAGATTAGACTCGATTCCTCTAATTGATGAGTTGCTCGAATTACGACATCAAACCCATCTTGAATAACATCTACTTTTCTATCATTTAAATCGAGCTCTAAATTCACCTTAGGGAATCGACGCATATACTCGGACAAAATAGGCTGAAAATAATTGATACTCAGCGCAACAGGACAACTCACACGCAATGTTCCACGCGGTTCTACTTCAGATTGTGAGATCTCACCCAAGGTATGCTCAGCATCATGCACAAGCTGCATACATTGTTGATAATAAAGTTTCCCCTCAGGTGTCAGACTAATCGACCTCGTGGTGCGGTTCATTAATCTCACGCCAAGCCTTTCTTCTAATTTATTTAACTCTTTACTGATGTAAGAAGTCGAGTGACCGGTCAGTTCAGCTGCTGAAGTAAAGCTGCCTGCGTTTACGAGGTGAGTGAAAATAACCACACCATCAAAAAGCTTTGTATTGGTTACCATTTCAATTCCGCCCTATTCATCTCATTACTTTCTCTAAAATAACAGCATCTATCTACGTCATGACGATTCATTACAGAGACCTGCCATTGACAAAAAACAACAGCCAATTAAAAGTCATTTGGAAAAAGTATATAAACATACTAGATATTAATAATTATATATAAACAATATAGAATGTATTTCAACAATCAACGAACAACACGAAACTGAATTTAATTAAGAGGACTAATGATGAAAGTATTAGCATTTGCTGCTAGCAGCAGCTCAAAATCAATTAACAAAGTACTAGCAAATTACGCCGCGTCATTAGTTGACGGCGCAGAATTTGAGCTTCTCGATATCAACGACTATGAAATGCCTATTTATAGCCAAGACAGAGAAGAAGAGTTAGGCCAACCACAAGCCGCTAAAGACTTCTTCCAAAAGTTAGGTGATGCCGATGCCATCATTATTTCTTTTGCCGAACACAATGGTACATACACCGCAGCGTACAAAAACTTATTCGACTGGACATCACGTATTGATATGAAGGTGTTTCAGGGTAAACCTGTCGTGTATCTAGCGGCCTCGCCAGGCCCTGGCGGCGCACAAAGCGTGCTTGCTGCTGCAGTAAATTCGGCACAATTTTTCGCAGCAGATGTAAGAGCATCACTTTCAATTCCAAGTTTCTACGACAACTTTGATATGGAGTCACAGAAATTAACTAACGCTGAACTTGAAGCTTCATTGCGAGAGGCTGTTGCAAAGCTTAAGTAATGCAATAATTAATGCTATAACCAATGACACCAAAGCAATTGAAAGAGTAGCTACATCTGAATAGCTACTCTCTCAAATCAAAAGCATACTCTTCGAACTCTGATAAAACCTCACCCAAGCCCCTATAAAGTCTTAGCCAGGCCATAGAACAATGGCTAGATAACAGAAACAAGCATTTTTAAAGCCAGTAAAACGAGCACTAAGGCGAATACCTTTTTCAGCGTGGCAACAGGCAAAGCATGAGCAAGCTTGGCTCCTAAAGGTGCAGTAAAAAAGCTAGTAATCGCAATACAAACAACGGCTGGCAGATAAATAAAGCCAACAACACCTGCTTGCTCATAACTTACTTGTAAACCATTTAAGAGATAACCAATTGTCCCCGCTAGCGCTATTGGTAAGCCAACAGCCGCAGACGTACCGATCGCCTTTTTAATATCAATACCTCGAGCAGACAAATAAGGGACAGTCAACGAACCACCACCAATAGAAACAAGTGCAGATATTGCACCTATCCCACCACCCGCAGCTACTAATTGCCCATTGCTAGGCAATGGCTTAGCTTCCTGCATTGATTTCGATTTGCTAAACATACCAACCGCAACATAAGTCATGAAGGCGGCAAAAAATATCGCCAAGTAAGTTGAGTTAACACTTGCTGCGATAAAAGTAGCTGCAAATGTGCCACCAATAACACCTATCGAGAGCTTAGATACGAGTGGCCAAATAACGGCTTTGTTTCGGTGATGGGCTCCAAGGCTGGCTATAGATGTAAATATTATGCATGCCATCGATGTACCTAATGCTAAGTGAACAACGCGTTCTGCTGGTACCCCTTGCGCTAAAAACAGTGTCGTTAACATTGGCACCATAATGCCACCGCCGCCAACACCCAATAAGCCCGCGAAAAACCCTACAACACAACCAAGCAGTGCAAATAGCATCAACCAAGTCGTCATCTCGCTGCTGAAAGTAAAGTCCATCAATATCTTCCTTTTTTGTCTGCCCTCGTTTAAAAAGTGGGCATAACCTATCAGCTAACGCGTTAAATTTTAAGGGACTTATCAAGAATAAATGAATTTAGAATTAAAGCGTGCGGAAATGAATGATGTGGTTTAATCATAATCACTGCACTTAACACAAATATCCAGTAAAATACCCGCGTTTAAATTTATCGACCTCTTCCATATGTTATCTGAAAAAGCGCCTACTTGTTTTACCTTATTGCCTGAGTCAAAAACAACATTCAAATTACCAGAGCGCTTCACTTATCCGTTCGTGTATCAACCCAATGAGCTGGCGATCGCGGCAAGCCAATTGTTGCAGGAAAAGCTCCCTTTGTACCATTCACTTGATGCGGATATTAAAGGCCGCATGTACGGTGTTTTGGTCGTACAGAATGCCGCTGGCGAAATTGGTTACTTGTCAGCAATGTCGGGTAACAACAATGATTTATACGAACATCAAGAAAGTCTACCTGATTTCCAAAATCCTAAAGAAAATCAGCGTGTTAACTTTGTACCGAATATTTTTACCGGCTTTGAAGAGGGCAGCGAATACCAGCGAAAGCATTCGATAGTGAATCAACTAAATGCCGAAATAAACGCATTAACAAATGATTTAAGCTATCAACAACTCCAGCAACTCGTAGTAAGTGAAGGGCAAGCTGCTGAATTTCAGATATCAAAGCAACAGCGGCAAGCAACCAACAATCGAAAAGCACGCAAGGCAGAACGCCATTCATTCGCCGCCAACAACCTAAGTGAAGAAGCTATAACAGCACGTAGTATCGAGTTATCCCGACAAAGCGTCGCAGATAAAAAACGCTTAACCGAGCTCAAAAAATATTGGCAACAGCGAGTGTCTGAAGCTAAACAAACGCTAGCAGAAAAAGAAAACGCGATTAACGATCGTGTGAAAACCCGCAGTAAACTTTCTAGCCAACTGCAAAAAATGATGTTTAGTGAGTATCAATTGCTTAACGCCGATGGCGACGTTGCGCCTTTGCTGTCTTTGTTTACCGACACTGTAACGCGTAAACCACCTTCAGGCTCTGGTGATTGCGCTGCGCCTAAGCTACTTCAATATGCCTATAAGCATCAATTAAAACCTATTTGCTTAGCTGAGTTTTGGTGGGGTCAGCAACCATCTTCGGAAATTCGTAAACACGCCCACTATTACCCCGCATGTCAAGGTAAATGCTTACCTATTTTAACGCATATGCTTAAAGGGTTAGCGGTTGATGACAACCCCTTGTTAGTTAACCCAGCAACCGATAAAACACTCGATATTATTTTCCAAGATGATGATGTGGTCGTAGTAAACAAGCCGGCGGGCATGCTATCTGTTCCTGGAAAAACAATTGATGATTCAGCATATACGCGTGTTAAGCACATGTTCCGACACACAAGCGGCAGCTTGGTATTACACCGCTTAGATATGGCAACTTCTGGCTTACTGGTATTTGCCTTAAATAAACGGGCGCACAAACACCTGCAAAAGCAATTTATTAATAAAGTGGTTCAAAAACGTTATGTTGCGATCGTAGAAGGCAATATCGAAGGAATTGAAGGTGAAATCCATCTACCACTGATCCTCGACATTAACGACAGACCAAGACAAATGGTTTGTTATGAGCATGGCAAGCGTGCTGAAACACATTGGCAAGTGATAGAACGTTGCAATGGACATACGCGGCTCTACTTACACCCAATAACTGGCCGAACTCATCAGCTAAGAGTGCATTGCTCACATCCCGATGGGCTAAATACCCCGATTACTGGTGATGGCTTCTACGGTAAGAAAGGTGAGCGCCTGCATCTGCATGCAGAGCAACTGAGCTTTTTACACCCTATTTCGCAGGAGCGCTTAACATTCCGAGCAGCACCTGATTTTTAAGCGGACGCTAAAAACGAAGATGTGCTAAAAATCGTCGGAACGCAGTGCGCATGAAAAGTCCGTTAAAACGCATACTTCGGTGATACTAAGTTTAACAGTTGATTGTCACCGACAGATCGCCCGTCAGGTGAGACAAGTACACTACTATCAGCGCTAACTTGCGCCACTCTTAACACAAACGACGGATCTTTGGTGAGTAAATTAAAGTGCTGCTGCTGCGCACCTTCAATCACTCTTTGTTTAATCAACTCAAATTCATCCCCTACTTGAACTCCATGCTTCTCTCCCATGCTGACTACCAAGAAATCGCCTTGATTGCTCACGATCTGTGCCAAACTTTGTTGGCATTTCAGCGCATCACTCACATCAGTAACAGCGTCATTAATCGTATGAAGCACAACCCTTCCATAGTCTGAACGCCAAAACAGGCTGTTGTTCATGTCCAGTACATCATTGCGAGCGAAATCCCAGTTGGCTTCACCGTGATAGCTGTTTTCCAGGACCACATCACCTTTTAATGCGTCGTACACGAAGAGTTCCAGTGTGAAATTGCGTCTTAGCAATACATCATCGATAAGCAGATTGTCTTTTACCTGGTCAAATAGTCCGATATCGCGAATACCGCCGAGTAAGATGAACTGCACATTAAACTCTGTCGCTAGGTATTTCCCTACTTGATTGAGATACGCTTTATCTAGTTGAATCACTGGATTTAGTGACACCATCACCTTATCTAATAATGTAGTCACGCTAAGTTTTTCGTCTTGGCTAAGTTGTTTTTCCAATCGTTTACTGGTTTGCTCACCAAACTCGAATAAGGCACCGTGCTGTGCTTGCATGGGTTTTAGCAATGGTAATTGGGTTATGAGTAACGATTTGGCGTAATTATCCTTTGTACAACTCGAAATAGGTTGCACATCAACTTTCACAATAACGGTAAGGATGCCTTGATCGACAGATTCACTGACAATCTCAACTCTACGAACTTGACCTTCTGTGCGTATCAGCGTTTTACTGCTTTTCAGCACACCATCGAGCATGATGTCTTCCGCTTGAATATAGCTACCACTTTTAAATGTCGCATTGGCGATGGCATCTTTGATGGTTTGCGTGCGAATTTCTTCATACTGAATCGTATTAATCTGGCGCTTGGCACTTCCCTGATGCCAAGCCGCCAGGACGGGAAACTGGGTAGACAGTATGATAAGAAAGCATACAATTTGGAGTCGTGTGAATTGTTTCATGTCAGCCACTATCTATGTTTAATTAGATGTTTTTCAGATAATTAGCTAGTCGATAACACTAAATAGCTTACCTAAGAACGACTGTTCTTGATTCTCTTTCATTTCGCCAACACCGCTGTATTCAATGTGGGCATTGCCAACTTTCACCGAGCTAATGGTATTGTCATTACTAATATCGCTGGCTCTTACTTCTCCTGAAAAGCGGATATATTCTTCACCCGTATTGAGTGCAATCCATTTCTCTCCGGCAACAAGCAAGTTGCCATTACCTTTGACCTCCATCACGTACACAGTAATATCGCCTTTTAACGAATTATTCTGTTGTGTAGTCGCAGAACTATCAAAGTCCTTTTCTTGTTCATACTGGGCGTTTAAATCGTTACCTCCAATTTGAATTGGCCCAGCGTTAAGTGTGACGGGCATCAATTCGAAGCGCCCCGACTTATCACTGCTAAATTGCAACGATTTATCTGCCGACGTCTGTTCTTCAACCTTTACCAAAATCATGTCGCCTACCTGATAACTATTCGTCGGTTGATAAAGCCCTATTGCTCGCTTTGGATTGAATAGAGAGCCAGACGGTAAGTTAAAGGCAGGATTAACACGATGGGGAATCGGACGATATAAAGGATCGCCACGTGTAACTTCCTCAGCTTCGACGTTAGCAATTCGCTGTGAAACTTTGGGGTGCGTTGGGCTGTTCTCTACCGCTTTTTCATCTAGCGATGTCATACTGCAAGCACTTACCAAGCAAGAAAGTGCTAGGTAACTCAGTACGGGAATAAGTCTAAGCTTCATAGAATAAAGGTTTGGGGTAAACACTAAAGGTAAAAAAATAGTGGCATGATTGGCGCAATGTTTCTGTCAAAAATCAGTAAAGCAAAGCAAAAAACTGTCAAGCGACGTAAACTGATGCAAAGCCGAAGTAAAGCTACGTAAAGACTGTCAACCAAACGTAAATCCGCTTGTTAAACAAGTAATTATCACGCATATAGGGTACAAAACAACTGACTAGCCCTGTAACAAATGACGACATCACAGATCACTGATATTGCAAGCAACTTATTGTCGAGCACAACAGCTGCTTCGAGTGCTTTAGGTGAGAGCACTGCGACTAATATTAGCCAAGGGTTTTCTATTTTTAGCAACCTACTCTCGAGCGCATTTTCTCAGTCGCAGGATGAAGCTGGCAGTAATACTGACTTCAGCAGTGGCCAAACCAGTCAACTTTTGGGACAAGAAAATGTTGTAAACACAATACAGCAACAACTTTTCTCGTCGATAGGTTTGGATTTCGCCAATAAAGAAGCAAGTGCTAGTGGGTCTTCGATACTTGATGGGCTCACCAGTGACGCAAGCATCTCCACGATGCAAGGGGTGTTACTTCAAACATTGCAAACCAGCCTTTTATCTAGCACTTCAATAAGCCAGCAAACAACTGAGACGGCACAAGCTTCTCAAGCTATTGGAACAACAGTGGCTAGTGAAGAAACAACTAACAGTATCATGTCATTTGCTTTTGGTGATGATGGCATGGCACTGATTGATGGTTTCGATGCCGTTAACGTCTTGCAACATATCCCGATAGTATCCTCTATTTATCAGCAAGCTACGGAGACAGATATCAGTGCAGTATCAAAATTAGCAGGTGGATTTTTGTATGGTGGAACGACTGGTCTGGCGTTTTCTGTGCTCGACTTAGCGGTCGAAGGATTTTCAGGGCACTCTATCAATGACTCTATTCTTAGCTTTGATTATTCGGGCTTCGCGAAGCAACTATTTTCTGGGGAAGAAGCTACCAGTGAAGAAGCTGCAGCCAATGCCGTTGCATCTAATTCTACGAGCAACGGTGCTCAGCTATTCTCGCTCGCCAAACAAGTCGCTCAGCAAACTGGTGGTTAGCACTTATTTGCGGATCCGCGCATATTCAGCTATCTAACTTTCATACCCTAAATTTTAGAGACGGATTAAGTAGCTCTTGTTATCCTAGAAAAACGTAGCCAGCACCGCGTACCGTTTTAATCTTTTGATCCGAAGAGTGAGCAGCTATTTTCTTACGTATGTTGCTGATGTGCATATCGATGCTTCTTTCATTGTAAAGCGCTGCTCGACCATTAACATGCTCGTTGATGCGATCTTTACTCATAATTTCGCCTGCATGCACCATCAAAAACTGCAATACACTAAACTCATAACCTGTTAGGTTAATCTGATTACCAACAATAAAAGCCTCACGTTTGCCTATACACAAACGCAATTCATTTTTTTCAATATCTTGCGGGTGTCCGTTTTGTTGACCATGACTTATACGTCGGGAAATTGCGTTGATACGGGCAAGAATTTCACGTGGGTTCACAGGTTTTTGAATGTAGTCATCGGCACCTATTTCAAGCGCGTAAACCCGATCGAAAACGTCGTTCCGTTGAGAAATAATGACCGCAGGGGTTTGATTGTGAGGACGCATTTTCCGCAATAGCTCAAAACCATTTAGAGACGGAATGTTAATATCGAATAGCATCGCGTGATATTCATGATAACAAACTTCCTCCAAGCCACTTAGGCCGTCGGTTAGAATGGTGACCTCAAAACCCTCTTCCGTAAGAAAACTAGCCAACTCCGATGAACACTCCTGTTCCGTATCTACTATTAGAATTTTTTTACTACGCATCGACGAATAACTTATGGCTTGGTTAATGGGCGCATTGCTTTGGCTTGGACTTATTAGATTTCTCATACACTCTCCTATTTAGCATTAGTAGCGAATGACGGCCGCCCAAAGCGGCAAAGTCAGTGCACCCTAGCGGCAATAATTGCCGCCTGAAATTAATCAGTGCTCCCTAATGGTGTTAGTACCAGAAAAAAAACACTAAAAACTGTTAAAGAAATTAGACCTTTTTCCGACAGCAAGATTCAAGCTAGGATGCGTCAACTTACGCAAAGAAATGTAAAGGCTCAAGATATGAACAAAAACAGGTTGATAAAGCGTCAACCCAAAATACTACGGAAGCTATTCAGCCTTAATAAAAACAAGGTGGAAACATGGTGAAAACATGAAGAAAACACCATAGAAACATAGAGAGAACGCCGTAAATGGAAGGCGTAACCCATGGCGGAGCATCACGTGAAAATCTACCTTGTGCTTCAACTAAGAAATCTAAAAAAGCAGAGACAATTACTTTAAGAAGTTAGTTGCATGTTGCTCAGCCAATACCAAGCATTCATCTTGTTTGCAGCCAATATCAGGGCTGACTCCGCCATTTTGCCAATTATCAACGGTGCTTGGATGAATAGTCTGTGCGACAGGTAAAGCAAGTTGCAAACCATGGCCAATTTCAAATGATTTAACGAACCTAGCACTACTAATGGTGTTATCTCCCAAAACTACAGCTTTATCGAACTGCTGTAGAGTGTAACCAACGAATTCTGCTGTCGAATTGGAGAATCCAGAGAGCAAGATATAAAGAGGAAATGGACTGCTAGCAGAGAAATTCCGGTCATTGCTAAGGGCACTCATATTTTGCTCATCACTTTGAGTAGCAACTTTAGATAGCGATACCTCTGCCGGCATGAAATAACTCATTAACTTTTGCGCGTAGCTCAAGGAGTCCCCTTCAGTGCGTCGCAGGTCTATGATTAGCGCCTTAGCAAATTCGAGCTTAGCCATTTAACTCTTACCGAGAAGTAATTGTCGCCACTTTCTTCCCGCAACAATTCATTTAATTACTTCGCCAACTGGTAATTTGATATTTGCTCTGCCCGCAGACCATATTGGATTTTAGTCTCTAAAGCTTTCAGCAAATTGCTGCTTGGTTGTAGATTCAAGTAATGTTCTTTAACGATATTAATCGTGTTACTTAACACCACTTTTGTTGCCTGAGGGTTAAGCTTTACTTCTTTTGCATGAACATTGGCATTGACGAAACAACCAAGCAGAATAACTGCCCTGACTAGCGCATCAAATGAAAAAGCGTCAAAGAATAAGGCGCGGAGTGCTCTCTTGAGTTCATTAGTCCATGTTAATAGCACGTTTGCTCCACCTGTGTTTTATGCGTAGACATATACCTAGATAGGGGCAAACGGATTACATTTAAAGGATAAAGCACGTGCACATACGCTAGCGCATATTCAATGCTGATGCTTCTTGTCTGATATCCACCTAGAAATGTTTGGTAAAAAACACGCCAAAGCTCAAGCTTGTATCTTCTTCAACAATTGGACTATCCGTAATTGGGTCGTCGTACCACGTGTATTCTAGCGTCGCTCTTGTCATGCCACCAAAGAAAATTGGTGTTGCAATAGACAGGCCTGCTGTAGTGTTTAATGCACTATCTCCTTCATAAACACTTCTAAACTCATTTATCTCATTCATTTTCACACCGTAATAATAATCCACGTGTTTGCTATCTAAATAACTCAAAGACGCGGAAGGTTTGATAAATACAGGCCCATACCTCTGGGTATAGCTCACGCCAGATTTCAATTCATAGCCTTTTGAATTGCCAAGTACATCGAATAATGAAGAGAGCTGGAACTGCCAGTCACCCTGTTTATAATCCAGCCCCAGGCCTGCATCTAGCGAGTCCTTGCGCTTATCCATACCTTCGAAGATGTCACTATCAGAGTCATCAAAACCTTGAAAGCGAGGAGACAATTGAACTGATATAGATAGGTCATCAACGTTAGTAACTTTATAACTAACAAACGGACCAAATACGTTTAGCTTTTCACCGCGATAACCTATTAGCGGGAGCGGCACCGTTCGAGAACTATAGCCTTTGTAAATTTCTTTTTTAACGGCTACACCAACACCATAAAGATAAGGGCTTTTAGACTCGCTGCTCTGAGCGGCGAGCACTGTGCTGGAGGTTGCAGTTAAAGCTGTTGCGATAAGTAATGATTGAAGTTTCTTCATAAGATGTGATCGCCAATTAAGTCCTGTTAATTATTTGGTTTTGCTACATAAGCGTTGTTTTACAAACGCGCTTTGAAAGCAACTATAGGCAAGTGCTAAGTTTAAATCACTGAGATTTACCTACATTTACGAAACTAATTCGTAAATAGTTTTCATGTTTCATATGTCAGCAGTACGAAATAAGGGCCAACAGGCCCTAATACGCGCCCGCAGAATAAGTTAATTCATAGCTATGGCTGTATATTTCTAAAATATTGCCGAACGGGTCTTCCATATAAATCATTCGATAGGGTTTCTCCCCCAGGTAATAGTAACGCGGCTTCTCCATTCGCTTTTTCTCGCCTGCCGCTACTATTTTCTCTGCTAGCTCTTCCAAGTTTGGATCTTGAACGCGAAAATGAAAGACACCTGGCTTCCAATACTCGAAGTTGTCTTCTGGATTTTCTTGGTTTTGGAATTGGAATATCTCCACACCCACACGATCACCTGTCGATAAGTGTGCAATTTTAAATTTCTTCCAGTTGGCACCAAAAACATCAGTGCACATTTCGCCTATTGGACTGTCATCTTCTACTATCTCGGTTGGTTCCATGATGAGGTACGAACCAAGCACCTCTGTATAAAATTTCACTGCCTTTTCAACATCAGGCACCGAAATTCCGATATGAGAAAAAGTCCGAGGGTAGGTTGTACTCATTTTAATTTCCTTTTAGCGTGATCTGATCACTTTGCAGGAGCACAAAGTCTTTATCGCTTATTTATGTGGAATAACCACACGACATAAGCTCTGCCATGCATAAATACATCATAAATTGCTGCAAAAATAGCCTCAAAAGATCAACACGCCCTGTTATCAAGGTGCAATTTTATCGATTGCTGATCAGCTTTTTTCATTTTGCTCACCACTAACAAGAATGAGTTATCTATCATTCGTTCAATCTCTCCTTGAGGGACTGAACCATCGAGTATTACCGTATTCCATTGCGCTTTATTCATATGGTAGCCGGGGAGCACTGAACCGAAGATATCCCTCAACATGATAGCTTCTTCAGGGTCACATTTTAGGTTCATGCAGTAATGACCCGCCATTTTTCCATCCGTGTCCTTTTCGTTGCCTTTTCCCTTCGATAATGTAGCGAACATTTTTCCTTTTACTTTATAGACATCAACATCAGCGCCAAATGGATAATCCAGAATTGTTTCTGGCTTGGCTAACAAATATTCGCGTGCTTGTTCTGCATTCATCAGATAAATTCCCTTCTTTTTATAACTTTAAACGGGTTAACAACAAAGATAACTTTCTCAAACTACATTTCTAGTGTCACGCTTTTCTACACTCGTTTACATTTTGACAATTCTACGACATCAATCGTACGCATCGATTTGTTAAAAATTAAACAAACAAAACGGAATTGTTTTAGTGTTAGCCAAAAGCATTTTCATGACTCATTACGGCTATTTTGCTTGTCGTAACGGCCACTGTTGTAAATCAGGATTGTTTCAACAATTGGAGATGAAAATGAAAAAATTTAAGCTTATCGGTCTTATATTAGGACTATCTTTCGCAGGCGCAAGTAGCGCGCAATCATATGAGTTTGTGGCCACAGACAACAAAGTCGAAACCCAGTTTTGCGTACATGCAGGCAACAACAATGCGAGTAAAATGAAGTCACTGTTAAGACAAATGGATATTCGTAAACGCAAAGCAAACATCAATGCTATCCAATGCAACGATATATCAGCTGCAAAATTTGCCTACAAGTATGGCGCAGCAGATACTTTTAATTACCTCAACACTTTAAGTTTCGGTCGCAATAAAGTACGAACCTCTGTGAGCATTCGTGATGTAGCCAAACTTAATAAAGACAACGAGTTGAAGCCAATTGTAGTGGAGGTTTCATCTGGCATTTAGTCGCTATTGCTGGGTGAAGTACTTGCTACTATTCAGTTTTGTGGCAGAGACATTAACCAACCAATAATATAACGAGTTCAAACGTTGTAACCACCATATTCGCCAAGCAGTTAGCCCTCGCTTGGCGCTTTTTCTCTTGGCTTGCCGTCTAAATTGATGGCGCCCTCCCCCAAATACACTGAAGATGCTCTATCACTTGTTTACCTTTGCTTATCTTTTCTTTGTTTATCTTTATTTGGTAGCCGACGTAACAGAAATGAAATCCGCCTTATCTATAGAGCGAGATTTAGCTATGTTATGCGTACCGCTACAATTAAAGCTGAGTGCTAGCGAATAGCACAATAGCAATCAACAAGCTTCTTCCTCGACAAAGGAATACATTGACGGCCTGTTTGCCAATCTACCGACCGATGAAAAAATAATGGTCAATGAATACAACTTTGCAGACAAACAAAGCCCAATGACCTTCGGTAAAGCCTGTACATGGGCAGATGCTATCAAAAAGGGCGGTGAATATAAGTCAATGAATCCTTGGCATTACGTCAATGTTGAACGTGACGTTGACCAAATTCATGCTCACTCATGCCAAAACGATTGTATAACTCAAGCAATACCATTCCATAGCCAACAGCTAACAGCTAACAAAAGGAAAAACAAACCGCGAACGACTAGAGGCCCTTATGTTTTTAGGGCATTGGGTCGGCGATATTCATCAACCTATGCGTGTTAGTTTTGCTGACGATTGGGGTGGAAATAAAACCAAGGTAAATGCAGCAGGTGAAAAGTGTGACAACATCCAATGGCTATGGGATCAATGCTTACTGCCTAGACAAACACCTGAAATCAAATTGGCACAACAATATGCAGACTTATTACCAATACTTTCAGCATTTAGTCAAAAGCAAATAGCAGACTGGCAAAAAGCAAACGTAATCGAGTGGGCAAACGAGTCATTAACGCTTGCCAGAAATCAGCAGGTCAAATACTGCGAACTAAATGGCGACACATGTGTATCGAATAGCCAACAGCCGATTAAGCTCACGGAAGCTGAACTAGATGCACTGTCATTGATTTTAAATACTCCCGTAAAACAAGCTACCGTGGGACTCGCTCATCACCTCGACAATCTCGTTTCGAATCCTTAATTCACTATGTCTTTAGAGAGTGGCGTTACCTTTTTTCACACAAACAAGCGTTGAAATAGGGTTACGCCGTTCGCTCATTCCGGTTAGTCATTCTGGTTACTTAGAAGCATTCTTCGCCGCTATCCATTGCGACATATACTGGCTACTCTTGTGTGAATGGTGATTAAGCATTAAGCCAATAAAGTTCCGGCTTCGATAGCCTTCAACATCTCGAACAATCTCGGCTATTTGGCTAAAAAACTGTGTTAAACGATCATCTTTAGCAAACAATGTTTTCCTATTTGCTTCAGCTAATTGGCTAGCCGCCTGCCAACGGGTTTCAGACTGATAAAGTTCAATGGCATTATCGACAATATCATCCACATGATTAGCAACTGCGCCTGCCCATGCATTAGCGGTTTCCATGCCCTCAGCACCTATATCGGTTGTCACTGATGGCGTACCACATAACATTGCATCAGCGAGTTTGCCTTTGATGCCCGCACCAAACCTAAGAGGAGCTAGCAATACTCTAGCCTGCTCTACCACTTGATAAGCGTCATCAGCCCAACCTTTCACGAGGAAACCCGATTTGGCACAGTGTAAATCTGTCGCTTTCTTAGGTGGATAGGCGCCATAAATATGGAGTTCAGCTTTGGGGAGTTGCTTTCGAATTTTTGGCCAAATTTGCTGTTTAAGCCACAGCACGGAATTCCAGTTTGGCGCATGTCTGAAGTTTCCAATAGAGACAAAGTGCTCGCGCGCATCATAGGGTTTGACAGCTTTGGTTAAGGCTTCTTCTTCGAAGAAAAATGGCAAGTATGACAATAAATGGCTGGGAACTTGGTATACGTCCTCTAGCAATTTAATTTCGGCGGGAGAAATCATAATCGTGACGTCACAGCGCAAAATCGCTGCCACTTCCCTAATGGCCAATTCTGTTTGTAAATCCGTAGTATCTAATGAGCCAGTTGCTTTGTATGCTTGATGTCTTGCATTGCGAAGACTTTGAAGATCCTCAGTATCGAGAATACGAATAGCGTTAGGGCATCTTTTTGCCACTCGCCAGCCAAACTGCTCTTCAATCATGTAGCGGTCGTACATAACCACATCAGGCGAGAGTGCTTCAACAAAGGTATCGAAACTATCACAGTTTAAACGAATGTCTTGGCAAGCAATGCCAAGCCTGTCGAGGTCGACCATATGCTCTGAGCGCTGCGCTGCACTCGCAAAGGTGATTTGATAGCCTTCTTCATGAAATAACGCAACAAGTTGCATCATACGATAACCAGCAGCTGATGAATTGGGCTCTGGCCACACCCAACCAATGATTAATAATTTCGGCTTATCAGATGGACCGACAGATAAATCGACATGAGAAGCAGGAGATTGAGTAATTGCTGACACAAGATAACTCGTCCGGGGAAATTAGCGCTAGTTTATCGAATTTGAATGCGTAATTCAGCAAGTATGGCGCGTCTAAACACGTACTTCGCAGCAAATATGTGCTATCGCCACACGATACAATTGCCCTGCAATACCAGTTGAGTTAAATATTTGGTCATTCAGCGAGAATTTAAAGGCTTATAGGCACTGGTTTTGTGCTCCTGCAAAACCTTAGCACCTACATCCATGTAGGCGTGCCGTTGATTGCAGAGAATGGTCACTCTCGACAACTGCGTCCTGCGTTGTCCTAATTCACCACATCCATGTGGTTCCATTGTCAAAATCAATAACGCAGCATATAAGCCTTTTAAACTCGTCCTCTGGGAGCTTGTCAGGGAAGTGGTTAAATATTTATTTCAATTGGTATAAAAGTTACGAATAAATAACGGCCATTAAAAAAGCGAGCCTTAGCTCGCTTTTATCATTCCGTAGTCCTTGAAAAAAGGATTGTAGAAATTTACTAGTGTGCGTGGCCGTCGTTACCACCAACCTCAGCTACAGGCTCAGGCTTTTGAATTTCAAGAAGTTCAATCTCAAAATTCAATACTGAGTTACCCGGAATGCGAGGTGGGTTACCCATTGGGCCGTAAGCTAAGTCTGAAGGAATTGTGAACTTGTACTTACTGCCTACAGACATTAACTGAACACCTTCAGTCCAACCACGAATCACATGGTTTAATGGGAATACTGATGGCTCACCACGATCTACCGAGCTATCGAATTTCTCACCATTTAAGAAAGTACCTGTATAGTGTACTTTAACGGTATCAGTAGCTGCTGGCTTCTCACCTTCACCTTCAGTGATAATTTCATACTGAATACCTGATTCAGTTGTCATTACACCTTCGCGCTTAGCATTTTCAGCTAAGTAATTTTCGCCTTCAGCTTTTGCATCTTCAGCTTTTTTAGCAATTTGTTCTTGCTGCTTAGCTTTCATTTGTTGGTCAAGCGCCATTAATAAGCTTTGAATTTCTTCTTGCTCTAACTGCGACTTACCATCAATGCTTTCAGTAAAGCCTTTCAAGATTAGCGACTTGTCTAATTCAAGACCTAGCTCTGAGTGCTGTTCTAGGTTACGTTGCATATACAAGCCAATTGACGCACCTAAACCGTAAGATTGCTTATCTAATTCTGTTTCAAGAACCGCAACCGCTGGTTCTTCTTTTTTCACTTCTTGCTGACAGCCAAAAACTGACACAAGCGCAACTGCAACCAAAGCTGGTTTAAACAATTTCATTTACTTCTCCAAATGAACAAACCAATGAATATCGGCTAACGCCATGATTTTTATTATTGTTGTTCAATAGCATAAAAAAACACTTATACTAACGGCTATTGATGTCAGAAAAAAGTATTAAATATTGATGAAAACTAATCGCTTGTTTTATCTGTGTAATTTATCTCTGGTAGCCGCATTATTGAGCGCGTGTCAGCCCTCAGGTGATGCGCCAATTGAGCGTTTTCGACATGCCGCTGAAGGAGCCTACGCAGCCGATATTTCGAACGATGGTAAGTTAAGCGTTGTCTCGTCAATACATCATGGCATCAGTGTTTGGGATCTCGACAATAATGCCCTCAAATACACCTGGTCTCAGCAACAAGACAATGCCGATAATCTAGTACTAGCTATCGATATCGCCGACAACAACACTCACGCGCTAACGGCTAGCAAAGAGAACTTTTCTTTGTGGAGCACCGAAACCGGCGAGTCTGAAGGCTTCTGGCAGGTAAGAGAATCAAGCATACGAGACATCGCCGTATCCAATAATGGTAATCACATTTTACTTGGTAAATCCAATGGCACGGTCGTTCACGTCACCATGAACTCTGGCCGCCGACTTGAATTTTTAGGTCACAGCGACCGCATTAATACCGTCGATATGCTACCGAATGGTCGCGTTGCAATCTCGGGCGGCAACGACTTTATCGCCTATGTCTGGGATACGGTTTCTGGGCAGGTAATCTACCAATTTAACCACCCAAGTCGTGTCACTATGGTAGCACTAGATCCAAAAGGTCGATACGCATTTACTGCAGACAGCAAAAAAGCTGCTCACATTTGGAACTTAAAAACGGGGAAGTTGGTTAACAGCTTAAAGTACACTAATCGCCAAGAAGTCTTTAGCTCAGTGCGTTTTTCACCAGACGGGGCACATTTATTGACAGGCGCGCCATCACGCAAAGTAAGCTTATGGGTAATTGGTACAGGACAACGTTTGGAAAGTTGGCGAGTAACGCCGCGAGACGATATTAGACCTGCTGGAGCCGTTGTGTATAGTGCTGCTTTTCGCGATAATAACCACTTTATCACCGAAAGCTCTTCGGGCTTTGCCGAACTATGGCAACTTCCCGTCCCCTAACAAGCATTAAGCCTATTCATATGAGTACAGATCTAAACGCGCTGGAAAAACGCATTGAAACCTTGGAAGCAAAAAATGCCTTCCAAGAAGATGTGATTGAACAGCTAAACCAAGAAATATCAATTCACCAAGCCAGTATTGCTGAATTGAAAGAAAACATGCAGCTTATCGCGAAGCGACTAAAAGATTCATCGCCGTCAAATATCTTAAAGCCAGAGGAGGAGCCGCCTCCGCCTCATTACTAATTCCTGACGTAATGCGCGTCGTCGAAAATTTTAGTCTGGGCTAAATACACCGATGACTTGTTCACTGGCGCGCACACCTTTAGCAATATGTTCTTCAGGCTGAGACATTTGCTCGCCACAGCTTACACACGTTACCTTTTCTACGCCATCTTCTTTGGTTAAGGCCATAGTATCCATCGCCTTACATTTTGGGCAGATTGCCCCCGCAATAAATCGTTTTTTCAAAATATCACCTGATACGTGAAATGAGTCACTATTTTACTTGAACCCGTTAAGGGATAAAAGCGACAATAGCGCCAATTTTAGCTTTGAGGAAAACCGATTGATTACCGCCCAAGACCTTAGCGTTTATCGTGGTGCTAAGCCACTAATTACCGATGCAACTTTTACTATCCACGCCAACCATAAGGTGGGATTAGTCGGTGCAAATGGCTGCGGTAAATCATCACTTTTCGCTGTTTTTCTTGCACAATTACAAGCAGATAAAGGCGAGCTTAAAATGCCAGCAGGGTGGAAAACCGCCACCGTAAAACAAGAAACGCCAGCGCTCGACTGTTCTGCTCTTGATTACGTTATCGATGGCGATACAGATTATCGTGATATCGAAACCAAGCTGGAAGCTGCTCGCAATGCTAACGACGGCAACTTAGAAGCGACTTTATTGAATCAGCTAGACACTATCAATGGTTATAGCTTGCCAGCCCGCGCTGGTGAATTGTTGCATGGTTTAGGCTTCTCGCAAGCAGAATTAGAACGCCCGGTAAAAAGCTTTTCAGGTGGTTGGCGCATGCGACTTAACTTAGCACAGGCCCTTATTAGCCGTGCTGACTTATTACTGCTGGATGAACCCACCAACCACTTGGACTTAGATGCGGTAATTTGGCTTCAACGCTGGCTTAAGCGTTACGACGGCACGCTAGTACTTATTTCACATGACCGCGACTTCCTCGACGATGTCATTGACCAAATCCTGCATATCGAGCATCAAAAAGCAAAGCTCTACTCTGGTAACTACACCGCCTTTGAACGTCAACGTGCAGAGCACTTAGCGCAACAAGATGCAGCTTTTCAAAAACAGCAACGAGAAATTGCTCACCTAACGAAATTCGTTGACCGCTTCCGTGCCAAAGCTAGCAAGGCAAAACAAGCGCAGAGCCGCTTGAAACGCTTGCAGAAACTACCTGACCTTGCACCTGCCCATGTTGATAGCCAGTTTACGTTTGCATTTGATAAACCTGAACACCTACCCTACCCATTATTGTCGTTAACCGGCACTAATTGTGGCTACGGAGACATTCACATTCTTGGCGGCGTGAATATTACGCTCGTACCGGGCGCTCGTTTAGGCTTGTTAGGGCGAAACGGTGCGGGTAAATCAACGCTCATTAAAACATTGGCGGGAGAGTTAGCCCTTATGACGGGCGAGCGATTCTGTGCACAAGAACTCAGTATTGGCTACTTCTCACAGCATCAACTTGAGCAACTTCACCCGAATTCAACAGCGATTGAGCATATCTTGCGTGCTAATCCCGCATTTGGCGAATTGGATGCACGCAACTATTTAGGCCGTTTTGGTTTTAGCGGCGACCAAGCCTTAGCACTAGCAGACACCATGTCTGGCGGCGAAAAAGCACGTTTGGTTTTGGCGCTTATCGTATTAGAAAAGCCACAACTACTGCTGTTGGATGAACCAACTAACCACCTTGATTTAGAAATGCGTCAAGCACTTGTGATGGCGCTTCAAGACTTTGAGGGCGCAATCATTTTGATTGCCCATGATCGCTATCTTTTAGAATCTTGTGTCGATGAATTTTTATTGGTTGGCCAAGGTAAAGTGACAGAATTTAGTGGTGATATTGACGATTACCAGCAATGGTTAAACGATGATAAAAAATTAACGGCTAGCCAACAGAATAAAAGCACGAAAGATAGCACTAGTAATGTTGATAAAAAGCAACAACGTCAACAACAAGCTGAACTAAGAAAGCAAACCGCGCCTTATCGCAAGCAAGTAGAAAAGCTCAATAAGCAAATGGAAAAATGGCAAGCGTCGCTCGATGAAGTCGAAGGCATTCTTGCAGAAGGCAGTATCTACCAATCTGACGATAAAGCTAAACTGACTGACTTACTGAAAAAACAAGCAAAACTAACGGATGATATCGCAGAAGCAGAGATGGAATGGCTTGATTTGGAAGAAAAAATTGATGTCATCATGAACAATTGCTAACAATTTAGGCTTGGTAAACAAATGATCTTTAAGGCAAAATGAAAGACTGTTTGCTACACTAACACTAACATTAACAGTTTCATTTAATATCGAGCGAGTATTTATGAACAAGTTTACCTTAACATCAATAGCTATCTTACTTTCCACAGCGTCACTGGCTACTACTGCCGCAGATTTGAAATCGGGCATTTTTGAGCTAAACCGCGGGCAATTTAAGGCAGCAATGGAAGAATTTCAGCCACTTCTGGAAGAGGGGTACGCGCCGGCACAATATCAAGTTGGCTTAATGCACAAAAATGGCTGGGGTATGCGAAAAGACCTCAAAACAGCACACAAGTTGTTCACATTAGCCGCGGATCAAAACTATCCAGATGCGCAGTTTGAGCTAGCCTTGATGTACACAGAAGGTGAGCCTGTTAAGAAAGATTTGAAGAAGGCTTTTGAACTTACAAAGTTAGCCGCTAAAAAAGGCCTAGCAAGTGCACAGTTTAACTTAGGCGTTATGTATGCAAATGCTACTGGCACTTACCGTGATAATACCAAAGCGGTGCGCGAATATGAGAAAGCTGCAAGACAAAACTACGCACTCGCACAGTTCAATTTAGCGCTTATGCACTTTGAAGGTAAAGGCACCGAGAAAAGCTTAGAACAATCTTACGTCTGGAATACTATCGCATCACGCAATGGCTACGGTCCAGCTGAAAAAAGTCGAGTGTTAGACGAACGCCAAATGGGTGTTAAGGCAATCGAGAAAGCACGCGAAAAAGCAGAAACACTTTACCAAAACATTCGCGCTCAAGAAGAACTGCGCGCAAAGAGTGATTTTTAATCACGAATTTGATCTACATCACAATCTAAATTAGCTCCTTAATTACAATAGCATCAGTAACTAATTAAGGAGCGTGTCATGGACATTCTAAAAACATTTTTTAACGATCCTGTCTTCTGGTGGTCTTTCGGCGGATTAGCTGTCGTATTGGGCATTTTTGCGTTCTACGTCTACTTCTTCATAAAGAACATTAACGAAGGCAACTAGACCGACCTTTAAAATGGTCTTGATGAACACCTGCAGCAATAACTAAACATAACCAAGTTATGTGCTATTGCTGCTGTCTTATACTAAACATTTATTAACCATTAAAATCGAAGTTTGCTATAATCATCGACAATATCGATAGATGGGGTAGTTTCTATGGTTTTATCTGTTAATCAACAATCGCCCACGTTAAGCGTTATCGAGCGCCTGCGCAACGAGCAGGAAGAGAAGCAAGAGCAACTTGCTTCGGCTAGACGTATTAACAGTGCAGCAGATGATCCCGCCGGCCTACAAATATCGAACCGTCTAACTTCACAAATTAATGGCGATGCCCAATTGAGCGTTAATGCTCAAGATCAAATCAACCTTAACAATATTCAAGAAGCCAGCTTTTCAGCCATTGGCGACAGTTTACAACGAGCAAACGAGCTGTCTGTACAAGCAGGTAGTCCTCTTAATGATGGTGACGCAATCCAAAATGAATTTGACCAGATAACTGAGCAAGTTAATGCGGTGGCGGGTGAAGTATTGGGTGACCCCAATTTCTTATCAGGACTTGATGCAAGCGACCCTGCTGCATCACAAGCAGCAATTGAAGCCGCGTATAACACCATCAGCGAACAAGCATCTGCCTTAGGCGCCAGCTCTAATGGCCTTTCAAGCCAAATCAGTACGTACGAGACTTCGGTTGTTAATGTCAGTGCTGCTCGTTCTCGTATTCAAGATACGGATTTTGCACAAGCAACAGCTGAACAGGAGCAAGTAAATACCTTGCTACAAACAGCTATTATTGCCAAAAAAGATGAAGAAGCTCGTAAAGGCTTACTTATCAACCAATTAGTGTAAATAAGTACAAACATCTAAACCAGATAACTTAATACATTACTTAATACATAGTTCAATGCAACATTGCACACTAAGCTCACGCATCACACGTGGGCTTTTTTACTTTATTTTCATATGCGCAGCTTACGCGTATCATATACAGCTCGAAGTCATTAGCTTAACGAACTAGTTTACCGATACATGATAATCAATAGCCGCTTTAAACCAGCGTGGTGGTTGCGAAATGCTCATTTACAAACCATTCTCGCTAAAGCCTTTAAAAAGCATCAACACATGCCACTTCACAAGTCATCACTTGAAACACCGGACGATGACTTTGTTGATTTAGTGTGGACGGAAATGCCTACCAAAGAGAGTAAGAGACCAATAGTTGTGTTGCTCCATGGCCTTCAGGGCTCTGCTGATAGTCATTATGCTAAAGGCATGCTAGCAGCAATCAAAGCACAAGGCTGGATTGGTGTATTAATGCACTTTCGCGGCTGTGGTGGTCGTCCGAATAGAAAAGCGAGTTCTTATCATTCTGGTGATACACGCGATATTACCTTTTTTAGTCAGTGGCTAGATAATATGTCCCCTAACGCGCCTCGAGCGGCTGTAGGCTTCTCGCTTGGCGGCAATGTACTGACAAAATATTTAGCAGAAAACCCTGACAATAATTACCAAGCAGCTAGCGTTATTTGTGCCCCGCTTGACCTAAAAAGTTGTAGCCGCCGAATAGATCAAGGCAGTTCAAAAATCTATCAAAAGTACTTAGTTGATATGTTAAAAGCTTCAACATTTATCAAAATAGATCAGCAACTACTCCCTGACATTTGCCCGACCAAACTGGCAGCAGTTAATAAAATGTGGGATTTTGATCATATGGTCACCGCGCCCATCAATGGTTTTGAAAGCGCAGAGCACTATTACCAAAAAGCGAGCGGTAAACCAGTAATGAAGGACATCAAGCAACCTGTTTTGTTTCTGCATGCTGCAGATGACCCCTTTTTAGACCACAACCAGATTGTCCCTTCAGAGCCTCTCCCTGATCATTTAACTTTTGAAATCAGTGAAAAAGGGGGTCACATTGGTTTTGTCAGTGGTACTAACCCGTTTAAACCTGAGTACTGGCTAGAACAACGCGTACCTGAATACTTAAAAACGTTTCTGGGTTAACGCTCAAAAACATTAAGAGCTAGCCCAATGAAACTAAAAGCTAAACAATAGGTACTCACCCTAAATCCAGCAGAAAGCCAAATTTATGATTATTCCGCATCAAGATATAGACCCAAACACACTAGAAAACATCATCAAAGAATTCGTGCTACGCGAAGGTACTGACTATGGTATGGATGACGTCGAAATGGCACAGAAAATCGAAGATGTTAAAGCTCAACTTAATCAAGGCAGTGCCGTCATTGTGTACTCAGAGCTTTATGAAACAGTGAACATTATGCCTAAGTCAGAGGTGACATCTTCGTCAGAGTGATATAGAAATCACTTTATTAACTTAGCTTTAGGTGCAAATGGCGATCGCTTCGTTGCGAGCTAAAAAGGCTATATTCGCCTGCGGAGTTTATTGTTAATTCCACTTTTTTTGGTAGAAAGCAAGGGCGATTGAATCTGGCCATAACGTCAGTAGCCTGCTCACTTCCATCAACCTTTGATAAAGACCAATGCAAATTATACATTCCCTGCATCACACTCGTTTTCATCCCCAGTAGCTTGGCTAATAAGCCCGATAGATGAATCGGATTGTAATCTCCAGAAACCCTGGCGTATTTCCTTGCCAGCTGAGGACTTAGTTGATTGGTGGCAACAGCTGATTCAGCGTCAGATATTTGTGCAACATTGTCGCCCCTAGCATCATTCGTTAGTTCGCCTTTAGTCTCGTTGTCGGAGCCAGCCCTTTTATAATCACGACGTTTATCCAATATTTCATTAGTGCATTTTACACATAGCCCGCTTTGTTGGTAAACATTCACTTCAATGATGTAGTGCAAGCCTTTGGGGGAACTTTCGCATGATGTTAGCGAAAGTCTTAAGTCATAAGGCGCTGACCAATCAGGTAGTATGGTAACCCTGTAGTGGCTGCTTAAATGAATCAGGCCGACTAACTTACTGCTAAATTTTGCTTGTGCCAATAACTGCCCTAGATGTCGATAAGCCACGACGAATAAGAAACTCACGGGTAGCTCTGTGCAAGCGAACATCGCTTTAAAATCTGCTATCTGTTGAGTTGGGCTAATTAAGTTATTCAACTTTATCGAAAGCGGCTCAAAGTCTTCGACGTCCACCACCTTTCTTCGCCAGAGCGCTTTTAGCAGCTGACAGTTTGAGTAAGGTGTTTGTACAATTTCGTTCATATATCTAATTACAACTGATGAATTTTAGTTCAGACAAAAAATAAGCCAGCATTTTCGCTGGCTTATTCACACTATACACAAATTACTGAGACGAACTGATCGTCATCTCTGCAATTTTGTTTGCTTCGATATCGGCTTCAGTAAAGCGCATTGGTCTTAACTGAGGCTGCGAAGAATACAACTGCGTTTGGTCACCATTGTGCTCACTGCCATAGGTGTTTGATTGTGAGTAACTTAGTAAACCTCTAGCAACTGGGCCTTGTTCAGTAAAGTTAACCACTGTCATCAAGCTACTGCCATAGTTAATATGGTAACCTTTACCTTCAGCACTTAAAATCGTGCCATCAAGCGTGTCGTAGGTATGGCGAGGTAACATAGTACCGTCATTACCCGTACGGATGTTAAACACATTGAAACCGCCTTCAATATTGTGTGCACCACCCCATGGGATTTTAACACCAGTTGCTACGCCATTAGGCAAACTACGCTCGATAAACTGCACATTACCTAACGTTTCATCTAACGCAATTCCTGCCGTTTCTACGTTGACAATAGCTTGCGCAAACTGCGTCATTACCGTGTCATTCACGACTAATGTATTAGGTGTGTTAATAGGATCTGTCACATCGAAAGAGTTTTGCCACTGCGGTGCATTATTGAATTGGAAAGCAAATTCGCGGAATAAATGCGCTGCACTACTCCCCGTGTTCATTAAACCATCCCACAGTGCTAAAGCTGCACAGCCAGCACTAATATCAACGCTAGTATCACCCAACATTACTGGCGTGTTGCCTTGACTTTGACAGGCCGACAATAAGTCAGTTAACACAGCTTCACCTAAGTAATTACGGTTACCGACAAGCGCATTCTCTACCTCTGCGATAGTAAACAAGCCATCGCTGCCTGCAGCATCAGCCAGTAATTTATGTGCTAAACGAGAACGCAATGTTTGCTGGTTATCAACCTGTCCATAAAGCGGTGAAACACCAGTAATAGGCGATTCAGCATTAGTCAGCCAGAAACTGTCATTTGAGTTTTGAACGTAATCGGTCCCCGAGTACTTTGGTGCTTCTTCATAAGGTACCGGTCGTTCGTAATCAAATGCCGATAGGAAGGCTGGTAGTACCGTAAACCCAGCTGCCTGCTTAGCACCTACTAATAATGGATTTGTGGTCATTTCATTAATAGCAGTATCAGTCAAGTACGGTACTGTAGAATCATCAATGTAGAAAACGTTACCGTCTTTATCCGCTGACATCGTGTTATTAAAGATAACACCATCGTGATCTTTAAATGCTTGCTTAAACTCATCCATATTGGTTGATAAGTTCATCGCTAGCCAGTGATCAACAATATCTAAATTTGCTGTATTGGCATCTTTAATCGCATAAGCACTGCCATTACCCCATTCAAACGCGTCTGGCACAACAGCCATCGGACCGTGGTGTGTGCTGTAGCTCATTTTGCCCATCTGTATTGTTTGACCACCACCAACATTGACGTCTATGACAAGTTCACGACCATTAATTGGACGACTAACGCCATCAATCATTTGGCTCATCATTGTTGGATCGTTTTGGTTTAGCGTTAGTTGGTAAAGTACGAAGTGTTCTGCTGTCGAAAAGGTATGAGTCCACGCAACATTTTCATTAAAGCCAATGTTTACAATACCAGGCATGCCCATGAGTGAACCACCCATAACATTCATGTGGCCTGGAATAATTGAATGGAATTGCCAGAAGCGTAAGTTTCCTGTGTGCGGAAAATGCGGGTTGGCTAACACCATACCTTTGCCATTAGCGGTTTTATCTTTACCTAAAGCCCAACCATTTGATCCCATGTCATCTGGGTTTTTTTCAGGTAGTGTGACTTTAGGTGCAATTTTAAAGCTCGTTTTGCCTGCATTACCTTTCACATAAGGTAAGAAAGACTCTCCTTGCGGCGCTGCAACGAACATTGCCCCGAGAAAGTTTGCTGCGCCTGGTAAGTGAGCGACACCTAATGAGTAAGTCAAAATATCAATGTCGGTAATAGGTTTTACCCACGCCTGACCAGCACATGACGGATTAATATTATCAACACCTGTATCGGCTAAGTATTTATTGTAGCCTTCGGCATAGCCCGCCATTAATGCCTGTGAGTTAACAGACATTCCTCGAATATTTGCTTCCGCAATTTTGCGAATATCGAGTGCAAGAAAGCCAAAATCGTTGATTAAGTTTTCAGAATCGCCGGAGCCCAGCACCATATCTGGTCCAAAGTATTTAGAGCGCTCAGAGTTATATTTCAAGATTTGATCTGCCAAAATACAGATATTGTCTTTTGCGAACGCATAGCCGACACCAAACGCCAAGCTTTGCAAGTTATCACCAGTAACATGCGGTACACCGTAATCGGTCCAGCGAATATTAGCGGTGAGTTCACCATCGGTATCAAACGCAGGTACCACCTCGGTTGGCATAGGCGTTTCTATGTCAGGTGGTGTTTCTGGCTGATAGTCAGAGCTATAGTTATATTTATAATCACCATCGCCGCCGCATGCGGCGAGAGCAATAGAGATAGCTAGTACGGAAAGCGGCTTAAAGAAGCCTAAAGTAGATGATTTCAAGGTTGTTCCCTCTATTATTATAAGGGTGACAGCTTAACACAGGATAATACTAAACACAGTCTCAGCCAGTTAAACACCTTGCGATGTCCCTATTAACTGACGTCGAATGCGCTTAATCCAATACGCTAAACTTAAACACCCGTGTACCTATAGTTGTAATAGACGAGCAGACTCCCCCGAACTGCTCGTACCACTATTTTTTAGCATACACGTGTGCGCTAATCAAATTGTATACAAAGCGGATTAACATATTTTATATACAGAAAACGAAAAGCCAGCGTCAATGCTGGCTTTTCGTGTAAAAAATAAAGATGTTACTTTTCGTAACTGTCGGTTTATGTGTTATTTATCCACAAAAGTTAGGCTAAATGATACTGGTACAGCATTGCTAATGTTCGCTAATCCGGCAATTTCTTGAAGTTTAGCGACGCCTGCAGCCAGCTTAAATGACTTAGCATTGAGGACCACAGGCTTAACTGAATTTACTAATAACCTGTCTTTGGTTAGCTTTGCAATTTGTACTTCTGCTGTAACGGTTTGTTGCTGACCGTGTAAGTCAATCTCACCGGAAAGTTTAATCTGCTTCTGTTGACCAACGGGCAAAGCCTTCAGAAAAGCGGTATCAACATCGGCAGAAAATGTTGCTTTGCTAAATTCCGACGTCTTAAACAAGAAATCGCGCATACGCTGATCGCGGATAGGAATCATAGTATTAACACTGGCCAAATCGATAACAAATGTTACTTTGCCTTTATTGTCATCAACGCTGCCCATCACTTTATCGAAATGGTGTACCTCAGCCATTTCTGAGTTCTTTGTACTGATAAAGCTTAGCGTTGAGTAATCATTGTCAATCTGCCATTGGCTCAATGCTGGAAAAGAAGAAGTTAACAAGGCAATTACTGCCACTTTTTTAAACACGTTACGCATTTATCATATCCTTAAATCTGGCTGTTATTGTTTTCGATAACGCCATCGAATATGCCAGGGTTTATACTGGCCTATGCATCACAGCCCTGACATTCGTCGAAGATGACTACAGCTCTCTGTCTGCTCGATGAGGTTTAATAATTTTTTTCCACGGGAACTCCTGATCACCTAAACTAAGGAAATCTGGGTTCATCAGTGTCTTACGACTATTATAGCTTAGTGGATTGAACTCACTGTCTATTATCCTGCCGCCTGCTTGCTCCAAAATGCATTGGCTTGCCCCCGTATCCCATTCACCTGTCGGGCCAATTCTCAGATAACAGTCTGCACCACCTTCAGCGATTAAGCAGTTCTTGAGCGAACAACTACCTAGGGCGATATACTCAAACTCGAAATCAGTGTTGAGGTATTGCCCCATTAACCCCAATTCTTGACGACGGCTTATCGCCACTTTTATAGAACGACCTTCGCGATAGGGTTCAACAAAGATTTGTTTACTCGATTGACCATTGTCTTTAAACGCGCCTTTACCCTTTTGCGCATAGTACGTTAAGTGATGGTCTGGCGCGTGAATCACACCAATAGTTGGCCACCCCTGCTCGACAAGCGCGATATTTACCGCAAAATCACCACTGCCAATAATAAACTCGCCAGTGCCATCAATAGGGTCTAACAACCAATATCGTTGCCATTGCTCGCGCTCGTTCAACGGCAATGCACCGACTTCTTCAGAAATAATCGGGATATCGGGCGTTAAAGCTTGCAGTCGTTCCGTAATAACCGTATTTGCGGCAATGTCTGCACTGGTAACCGGACTATCATCTTCTTTAATTTCAGAGGTGAAATTGCGTTTTCGATAGAATTCCAATACCTGTTCGCCGGCTAATTTAGCGGTCTCGATTGCGATTGAAAGCAGCTTATCATCACTCATTGCTGCCCTCCTCATTACGTTGTAGTTTGTCTCTGACCAGCATTAGTGCAGCAACTGAACGCGCTTCATTAAAGTCTGGTTGCGCCAATAACTCGAGATAATTTTCGATTGGCCAAGGGACAATTTCTAGCGGCTCTGGCTCGTCACCTTCTAACTTTGATGGGTAAAGATCTGTTGCAAGAAAGATCTCCATTTGCGCATTAAAAAATGCAGGAGCCATAGCAACATTGTGAATATGCGCTAAAGAGTTGGCACCATAGCCAATTTCTTCTTGCAGCTCACGATTCGCTGCTTGTTCTCCTATTTCACCTCGGTCAATAAGACCCTTAGGAAAACCCAGTTCATAACTGTGGCTGCCGGCACAGTACTCGCGCACAAGCAACATCGTGCTGCTATTGAGCATTGGTACGATCATTACAGCACCTCGACCAGTGCCTTTCATTCGCTCATAAACGCGCTTTTCGCCATTACTAAAGGTTAAGTCAATTTCCTCGACCGCAAAGAATCGGCTATGCGCCGTTGTTCGTCTGTCAGTAATTTCAGGTAAGCACTTTTTGTCGTTCATTGTCGTCCGTAAAAGGCAAAATAATAAAAAGAATGGGTGAGCAAGCAAGCTCCAATGGTTTTATACCAACGAGAATAAGTTCTTTAATTCTCACTGAATGACCAATTATTAAATTCAATTGATATAATGCCATAATAAGATGTTTTCTTGGAATAAATCTATGCTTGATTGGTCAGAAATTTCCACTGTTTTGTTAGACATGGACGGAACCATTCTCGATCTTCACTTCGACAATCAGTTTTGGCTAGAGCATCTACCGATGCGTTACGCTGAACACAATGGAATGACAGCTGCAGAAGCACGTGCAAAGCTCACTGGTCATTACCAACAAGTTGAAGGCACAATTGCTTGGTATTGCTTGGATTATTGGGCAGACCAAACTCAAATGCCGATTATGAAGTTAAAACGTGAACTCGAACATTTAATTACGTTACGAGAAGATGCTCATGAATTTCTTATGGCGCTTCGCGAAAGTGGTCGTAAAGTTGTTTTAGTGACGAATGCTCACCCAGATAGCTTGTCGTTGAAAATAGAGAAGACTCAATTAGATAAGTACTTCGACAAGCTCTATTCAACCCATGAATTTGGCGCAACGAAAGAGTCACAAGTGCTGTGGCAAAAGCTACAAACAATGGAAGAATTTGACCCCAATCACACCCTATTTGTTGATGACAGCCTCACTATTCTGGACTCTGCTAAGCGCTTTGGTATTAAGCATTTATTAGCAGTAGCAAATCCCGACAGTAAACAGGGCATAAGAGAGATCGACAACCACCCTGCTGTGATAGACTATCGAGAAATGACAAAAGAGATATTGGCAACGCCACAGGCATAGGCTTGCTAGCGATTGACTAGCTAACCATAGTCCCGCTAACGATTGCTTTTAAACTGTGGTTTTATGTGAAAGAGCGTTATAGCTTCCGCTTAGAGCTTAAGTTGATAACGCCCTTGGTTGTCCGGTCGGCCAATAAACGGTAACGCTTCTCTTAATTGAGCAGGGAAATTAGCACCCGGTTGGATATAGCCATTACCTCTGAGACGACCATTTAAATCAATAGAAGCAGTGTAACTTAAACCCAAGCGATTATTGGTATCTAGCGTTAATGCAAAGCGATCCCCCTGGCAGCTCAGGCTGCCATTGAAACTGCCTAACTCAATTTCTTGTTCGAAGGCAATCAAAACTGCACCTTGCCACGCTAAAGTGCCCACTGCTTGCACACACTTGCCTTCAACAATTTCAAGCTGTTCAACATTTAAAGTGACCTGACCAAACGCCTCTACAGGAATAGGTACCGGAAGATAAGGAACAATATCAGCAGCAGCCATCATAACTAGTGTGTCAGTTAACGTCTGCGAATTACTACTCAAGCGCGCACTAGCTACACCTTGCGGTCCAGCCGATAAATTACCGCCAAAGGTCGCGTCTAATGCAGGAGATAAAGTCACCAGTGATAATGGAGACAATGACGTTTTAACGTTGTTTACAGCAAAGCCATTAACTTCGACGCCACTTAGCTCGGTGTTCCACACAGAGCCGCTTACCTCTCCAACGTTGACATTGCTTGGCAATTTAAACCAGCCTAAGGCGATATTTGCAGGTACTTGCGTTACCACGAAAATAAGATAGACAAAGATAAACGTAGCAATTAAGCCGATAGTTGTTTTCATTTAGTTGTAACCCAAAATTAACCGCGAGAGATTTGTAAGCGTCGCACATTGACAACGCCATCGTTGTTGCCTTTAACAATGTCGATGTTGCTGACTGTTAAGCCATGTTCACGAGATAAACTATCTAACCATTGTAAAAATGGGTTGAAGCCAACTTCATCTATCCAAACTTGGACGGTTTCACCTTGAGGTTGAACGCGGTCTATGGTGATTTGATATTGGCTCGCTGCGCGGTTAACAATACTTGAAAGTGAACCACCCGAACGGTTTACCACTTGCTTACCTGATTGCTTAAGCAAGGCAGTATTTTCTTGTACGTAGGCCATTAGGTCTTGTGTGCGTTTATATTTACTGTTTGCCTTCTCAACATTCTCGCTTAACGGCTTCCAAATTCCTTGGAAAAGTACAAAAACGACGACTAATACTGTCATTGCAATAACGAGTTGCTGCTCGCGTTGTTGAAGTTGTTGCCACCACTGTTTCATTAGGCCTCCTTAATACTGAATGAACCAGTGACAGATTCGCCCTGATTGTTTTGAGCACCTAATTTGACGTCAAGCTTGGCTTGTTCAAGTACAGATTTAAACTTATCGAAACTTTGGTAATCTTTTGCTTCAGTTTGCAAGCGAATCTCATTGCGCTTGCCGTCAAATTTTATCGATTGGGTTTGCATGCTTGGCACTTGCTTAAAGGCTCTCTCGAGTTTAGCTAGCATTGGCAGGAAGCCAGCCGACTCACTCCCTCCGCCTAGCTCAGCGACTTTGCGCTTCAACTGTGAACGCACTGTCGATATTCGCACTCGCTTGGTTTCTGGCAGCGCTTTTTTATATGCCGAGATAATTTGTGCTTCAAGTTGCGCCTGCGCCTGATTGATTTGATAAAGCTCAGCACCTTTAGCGCCCAATTGAAGTAATATCGCAAACCCAAGAAGACCAGCCGCTGTTAACCAATATTTCATGGCTGGTGAGCGTTCAGTTTTAACAGCAAACTCTCCCTGAAGCATGTTCAAGATAACTGGCTGTTCTGCCATTAGTGCGAGAGGTAACTCCTCTGGCTCTGCAATAGTATCGATCGTTGCAGGAACTGCTGGAATCGGCGAGTAATGATGAATGCTTGGAACAGGGTCAAGCTGTTGCCACTGTTTTGCTAGTACCAGCCATTGCGCTGCATCGAGCGTAAAACCTTGCCACTGTCCTTGACGCAAGATCAGCTGGTCACCGAGTGCGATTGCGGTCCAACTGCCTTGATGCTCATGTAACATTAGCGCTTCCGGTATCATGGTGCGACATACTAAGCCTGCTTGCATCAGCCAACTTTGCCACATAACCATTTTGTCTTTGGTAGCGATAGCGGTAAAGCAGTTATGACCTTCACTGTCCTGGCTCAAATTTCCGTAAGCAAAAAACAAGTTTTCTACTTCATGAGCTAACTCTTCTTCAAGCATGTACGGCGCCGTTTGAGCAATAGCTTTGCGCGATTTCCCTGGCACCTTAAGTGCTTTTAAGCTGACATCACTACTTGGTGCCAACGCCACAACGTGTCGAGAGTTCGCTTTGTCTTGCAAATTAACGAGCGCATCAGCATTGGGTAGTTCACCACTGGCGATGATCTCTTTTTGATGATGTGACCACACTAACCAAGGCAGTGGTTGATTCGCCTGACTGGCGAGACGAATATATAAAGTTTCGCTCATTACTTACGCCCTATAGTGCGGCTAATTATATTCACTTTTAAATTGTCAATAACTTGCATGACAGAAATTAGATTGAAATAGCTATTATTAAACTGACCATTAGCCTGTAGTGTAAAATATTCGCTATCAACTACAAACTGTTGTTTTTGTTCGTCGCTGATTTTTAATTTGGTAAACTCAGCTAACCCATATAATTCGTCGATATTTTCAAAACCACTTTCGCCACGCGCATCAATTAAAGACTGTGCTTCACTGTTGCTAATATCCAACAAGGCTTCTAACAAAACAATATTGTCCGCGGTAATCGTATTAATATTAATTTGATGACTATCGACACCTGGAATAACGCAAACATAAGGCGTTAGAGCCTCAATAATGGCAGGTGTAAAGTGCTCAATGGCTCGCAACTCACTAACACGTGCCAATAAACTATTCGCAGCAAAGTACGGATATTCTTTGGCAGCATAGTCATTGTCTTCAGCGCCACCTGAGCTTGCAATAGCATCATCACCATCTAGCCAATCTGTCAGCGCATCTCCGAGGTATTCAGCTTCAAACTCACCAACGCCCTCTAATTCTAGCTTCACAACTAAACGTTCAAACGCTTCTCGTGCAGGCAGTTCTTGTGTTGAGAGGCTAGAAGAACTGGCTTCGTCATCTTTCAACGCATTTAAATTCAGGCAACTGTGCATATCAGTAAGGCCACCTGCAATTTCACCTTGTGGCACAGGAAAACTGTTATATCCCTGTGCCCATTGTTGGTTTAAATGCGTGACTTCCTGATCAGCTTGGTTATCGGCTATTAGTACACGTTTGGCGAACGACTCCGCCCCCATGGCATACCAGTAAGCCTGCTGATTAAACTGAATATTGGTAGTGCGCGCCAGCTGAATTTGTAAACGAGCCGTCATTTCTGTCGCCATTACCGCAGCTAATGCAACGATCAAGAGCACTGTAATTAGCGCTACACCTTGATGTCGCTGAATACGAATAGCTTGAGTAAGCGGCTTATTCATCATCATCCCCTGACGTATTGTCTTGATCACCGGGGATTAAAAACTGGCGCCTGATTTCACCGAAATCCTTCGTTTGAATAATAATAGCTAGGGCTTGAGGCAAGTTCTTACCAATGAGCTCTTTTTGCCACTTACCTTGGCGATAGAATTCAAATTTTACATCATCGACTTGGGTTATAAGTGGCCTCACTTTAGGTTCTGCGCCAACGACCGGATCGACAAAATTAAAGTGCAGGCGATTGAGTGTTTCATCATCGAGTTGATAAGCAACTGACTGTAAATCACTGCGAGGCAGCATGTAACTGGGGTTTGACCAGCCACTGCGAACAAATGCCAGCGCATTAGTTTCCGAAAAGAAGCCTTGGTCGTCAATATGCAAATACGTATCACTCGGTGCTTCACCATTGATACGAACGGTGCGACGCGCAAGTTGCAGCATGTCGCGCTCGATCACCATAAAGGCTCGATTGAGTTCATTTAAGCGAGCATTGCTGGCTTTCGACTTCTCATCACTTTCAAATACCGTATCAAAAATACTAAAACTAGCGAGGCTGATAATAGAAAAAATTGCCATCGCGATAAGCACTTCGAGCAAAGTAAAACCTGAAGCTTTGGGGTGATGTCTATTAACAGAGGTGTTTCGCATTGCCATCATTTAGTATCCGGCTTTGCAATGAAGGTAACCAACTCAGTAAGCGCCTGCTTATCGTCTTCATTTTTGCGCACTTCGATGGTTACTTGGCGTAAATCATTGTCCTGCGTACGAACAACTTTTTGTTGCCAAAACCATGTTGAACCAGCCATTTCAACTTTGCCTTTGACATTATTTTTTGGTGGCCACTGTTGGTTCAAACTAGCTGCGGTTAATTGATTGGCAGCAACCCAGCCGGCGACAGATTTTTGCTCTAGCGCACCCAAACTCTCTAAATTGTTCTGTGCAGTTCCTAAAATAGCGACACCTGCTATGGCAAAAATGGCCACAGCAAGCATAACCTCAATTAAGGTAAAACCAAATGGTAGAAAGTGCTTCTGTTTAGTCATCCAGAGGCCCTTCAATAGTTAATGGTGTAGTGTAAAGTCCAGTGACTTTATAGCGTGCATTTTCTCCAGAAAAATCATCACGGAACTGAAAGGTAACGCTAAAAGCACTAATATCGCCGCCAGACATAATAACAACCTGTGGCGTCGGTTTTTCTTCCTCTTCCTCTCGAAAGTCATCTTCCTCGGTAACAAGGCTAGAGGCATCGACAAGCATGCCACCGTCGACAGGTAAGTCATCTAAGCTGAGGGTTAGCTCAATATTCTTTGGCAACGTGATCGCAGGCAGACTCTCTTCATCGGCAAGCACTGTCCATTGCGTGCCATCATAAGCGAGGAACTGGTAACCTTCATCAGTAGTGTATAGGCCCAACTCAATGTTGTTTAGCATGCCAAAATCACTGGCCAGTTCAAATAGACCAGCAAAGCGCTTACTTTCTTTTTCGAGCGCCTTTGAACTTTGACCACCTTGGAAATTCAATTGTACGACGGACATCAAAATGCCTATCACAACAATAACCAGCATCACTTCAATTAACGTGAATCCAGCTGATTTGTAATGTGGCTTAAACATACGGCGAGGTCTATCGTGATGGGGAGTCATAAAGTGAAAAGAGCCAGCAAGCTGGCTCATAATTGTATGCTTACTGGTAGTCTAATAAGTTCCAGTTACCGATATCATCATCAGTACCCGCTTCACCATCAGGTCCCATTGAGAAGATGTCTATTTTACCGTTCTCACCTGGGTTTAATAATTGATACTCGTTACCCCAAGGATCGTTAGGTAAACGCTTGATGTAACCTTCGTCAGGGAAACGACGCGGTAATGGTTCAATGTCCGTTTCTGTTACAAGTGCTTCAAGACCTTGTTCAGTTGTTGGATAGTTGTAGTTATCCATTTTGTAACGGCTCAATGAAGTTTCAAGCGTTGTCACATCAAACACGGCTTTTTTGATGTTAGCTTGTTCTTGGCTACCCATTAGATTTGGCACCACCATACTGGCAAGAATACCAAGAATCACAATAACTACCATGACTTCGAGAAGGGTAAAACCCGATTGACGCATACGCATAATTAACTTCCTACTTTAACTGCCCACTAGGGTATTTAACTGTAAAATTGGCTGTAGAATAGCCATAACAATGAAAAGCACAACACCTGCCATGGAAACCATCAACGCAGGCTCGAAGGCTTTGATCGAGATATTCATTAGTGCTTCAAATTCGCGATCTTGGTTATCCGCAGCGCGACCAAGCATTTGCTCAAGCTCACCACTTTTTTCACCACTTGCTATCATATGAAGCATCATCGGCGGAAATAATTTCGTTTGCTCAAGTGATACTCTTAAGCTAGTACCCTCTCGCACTTTATCTGCCGACTCTTTTATTTTTTGTTTGATGTACAAATTATCAAGTACTTCGCCTGCAATACGCATGCTTTCTAACAACGGCACCGCACTGGCGGTCAAAATACTTAAGGTGCGAGCAAAACGTGCGGTGTTAAGACCGCGAGATACTTTGCCCAGCACTGGCACGCCTATAAGTCGCTGGTGAACACTGAACCGAAACTTAGGTTTTTTCATTAATTGATTGAAACCTAAAATCGACAGCGACATTAATAGCAAAATCGCTAAACCATAATTACTTAAAAACTCACTACTCGAGATTAAGAACTGCGTTGTACCCGGTAAGTTCTGACCCATGTGCTCAAACTGACTAACAATTTTGGGAACAACGACGGTCAGCAATACTGCAATCACTGAAATTGCCACTATCGTCATTATCACCGGATATACCAATGCCTGTACCATTTGAGAGCGCAGCTGCTGGCGTTGCTCGGTATAGTCAGCGAGTCGATTGAGTACGTTATCTAAATGACCTGACTTTTCACCTGCCGCAACCATGGCGCGGTATAAGTGAGAAAATACCTGCGGGAATTCCGCCATACTTTCAGCCAATCCGTAGCCTTCAGTGACTTTGGTACGCACTGCCATAATCATACTTTTATGGCGGTTCTTTTCACTTTGCTCAGCCACTGCCATCAAAGATTCTTCCAACGGCAAACCTGACTCTACAAGTGTCGCTAACTGGCGAGTAATCAATGCTAGTTCACTCGCTGAAGCTTTTTCTCTTCGGGACGCTTTTCCCGCATTTGCTTGCTTTTGCTTTTGCAAGCTAGCGGTCACTTCCATTGGCATTAAGCCTTGCTCACGCAGCAAACTCCGTGCATGGCGAGGTGTATCACCTTCAATGACACCTCTAACATTTTTGCCCTTGGCATTAACTGCTACATAATCAAACGCGGCCATCTGTGTTCTATACCCTAACCTATCTCTTTAACCTATCACTGATTTAGTCTTCTCGGGTAACACGCAACACTTCTTCAAGTGTTGTTAGACCTAATAGCACTTTATCAAAACCATCGCGACGTATGCTCGGCGTGTTGGTACGAATATATTTCTCTATCGCCTGCTCACCTTTGCCGTTGTGAATCAGCTCGCGTACCGTATCATCCACAAAGAGTAATTCGTGAATACCGGTTCGACCTCGGTATCCCTTGTAGTTACATTCTTCACAACCGGTGGCACGATAGATAAGTTGTTTTGTATCCGTCGGCAAGCCAAGTAACTTGCACTCTTCTTCATCTGGTAAATGTGCTTCTTTACAATGAGGACATAAGGTTCTAACCAGACGTTGTGCCAAGACACCTAATAAACTCGACGATAATAAGAATGGCTCAACACCCATATCTTCCATACGTGTAATTGCGCCTGCAGCCGTATTGGTGTGAAGTGTAGAAAGCACTAAGTGACCCGTTAAACTCGCCTGAACGCCAATTTGTGCGGTTTCCAAGTCACGAATCTCACCAACCATCACTACATCTGGATCTTGGCGAAGAATTGCTCTTAAGCCACGAGCAAAGGTCATATCAACTTTCGTATTAACTTGCGTTTGACCAATACCTTCAATGGCATATTCAATTGGGTCTTCAACGGTTAATACGTTGCGTTCACGGCTGTCTATTTGACTCAGACCAGCATAAAGAGTGGTTGACTTACCAGAACCTGTCGGGCCGGTCACCAAAATGATGCCGTGTGGCTTATCTATTAACTGTGAAAAATGCTCGCGGTTGGCATCTGTCATGCCAAGGTCTTGTAAATCTAGTCGCGCAGCGTTTTTGTCAAGGAGACGAAGTACAACTCGTTCTCCATGACCTGTTGGCATCGTTGAAACACGCACATCAACAGCGCGACCTGCAATTCTCAATGAAATGCGGCCATCTTGAGGAATACGTTTTTCAGCAATATCTAGCTTCGCCATAACTTTGATACGAGATACTAGAAGCGACGCAAGTTTACGATTCGGCTTTAGTACTTCGCGCAACACACCATCAATACGGAAGCGTATTTGTAGCACTTGCTCAAAGGTTTCAATATGAATATCAGAGGCATTTTCTTTAATTGCCTCAGAGAGCATTGCGTTGATCAGTTTGATAATCGGCGCATCATCTTCATTTTCAAGCAAGTCTTCGGTTTCAGTCATTTCATCAGCAAGCGAATACAGATCCACTTCGTTGCCAATATCTTCCATCATCTGTTTTGCTTCAGATGAATCTCGCTGATAAGACTCAGTCAATAACTGCTCGAACTCTTCTGCACTTTTAACTTCAACTTGATATGGCTGACCTAAAAAGCGGCGAACTTCGACAAGTGCATCTTGGCTCACTTGCTCTGTGCAGAAAAGGGTTACGCCTTGCTCGCCCGTTTCCAATAGGACACTATGTCTTTTAGCAAAGCCAAACGGCAATTGCATTGGTACTAGTGAAGCTAACTCCTCAGCAATTTCCGGCGTTGTCTCTACCTGCTGCGTTGTTGATGGCTCAATCATCTGAGTGTCACTCATTACTCTTGATTACCGTCTTTATCTGCTTTTTTACCGTCTTCACGCTTTTCCATGTACTCTTCGAATGAAGGTGGTAATGAAAGTTGCTCGTTCCACTCTGGTAAGATTGGCAGTTTGGCGTCTTCCATCAAGCTTAAGCCTCTCTCGCGCTTAAGAATTTCTTCAGCACGGATATAGTTGTACTTAGACTTAGTGACTTCGTTCATTAGCTTGCCGTCACGAATAATGGTCGGACGTAAGAACACCATTAAGTTACGCTTACGTAAGCTATTGGTTGTTGATTTAAACAAGTGACCTAGTACTGGAATATCACCTAACAATGGCACCTTTTGCTGACTTTCTTGAACATCTTCGTCAATCAAGCCACCTAAAATAACGGTATCACCGTTGTCTGCCATTACTGTTGTTTTAATCTCACGTTTGTTGATGGCAATATCAACACCAGTGGCACCACTTACAGATGAAACTTCTTGTTCAATTGTTAATTGAACACCAGTGCCTTCATTTACTTGTGGTGTGACTTTTAACTTAATACCTACTTCTTGACGTTCAACGGTTTGGAATGGGTTATTGTTGTTCGAACCTGTTGTTGCACCCGTAATAATTGGTACTTCTTGACCAACAATAAAGTAAGCTTCTTCATTGTCTAACGTCGTGATACTCGGCGTTGCAAGAATGTTAGAGTTCGTATCTGAATTCACCGCGTTGACGATTGCACCCCAGTCGTTATCAACAATACCGAACATCATACCCGACACAGAGCCTAAGGCTTTTGCTAACAAGGTGTAGTCGCCATCAGTATCAGGGTTGGTCGTTGTTACTGGGTTACCATTGCTATCGATTGTCGTAACTGTATTACCGTCTTCACCGCGCGCTGCAACGGCACCGGCAGCAATATTACTAATGGTTGCGGAACTATTGGTAAATTGCGTGAAACCACCATCTTCGTGGTACCACTGCACACCTAAACTAACACCGTCAGTCTCAAATACTTCAACGATAATCGCTTCAACAAGTACTTGTGCACGGCGAACGTCTAGTTGACGAATAACCGCTTCCAGTGAACGCAACATATCTGGTTGAGCTGTGATTACTAACGTGTTGGTATCAGGGTGAGCATCAATGCTGACATTACGCTTGTTGGTACGCTTTTGACCTGCTTTACCAGCGTTTTCTTCTGCCTCAATTGACTCACTAACGCCCTCAAGGACTTTCACTAAATCTTCTGCTTTCGAGTACTTAAGATAGTAAACTCGGGTATTACCGTTAGTTTCTAGTTCGCTGTCTAAGCGAGAAACCAGTTTCGCAACGCGCTCTCTTGCTTGAGATTCTCCACTTACGATAACGCTGTTTGTGCGGTCATCTGCCACAATTTTTGGAATTAAGAATGACGGCTTACCTGCTTTGGCGCCAGCTTGTGTCTTGTTCATGGCCTCAACAATGCGTACCAGTTCACTGGCAGAAGCATGTTTCAGCTTAATAATTTGAACATCTTGGTCGCCAGCTTTGTCTACGCGTTCAATAATCTGCACAAGGCGATTCACTACAGCCGCAGAGCCAGTCAACATAATGACGTTAGCAGGGTCATAGTTGGTTACGTTACCACCACCAGCCTGGTCTGAAAGTTGACGAAGCAAAGGCACAAGCTCACGTACTGTTACGTTTTTTACTTCAACAATACGGGTGACCATTTCATCACCCTTATATGTTTGTTCATTGCCAACAACCGGAATTGATGAGGTTTTCGCATCTTTGTTACGAATAATCTTGATAACTTGATTATCCATTTCTACTGCTGCGAAACCATACACTTCAAGTACGTTTAAGAAAAATTGATACAGCTGCTCATCATTTAATACGTCGTAACTGCGCACGTTAATTTTACCGCGTACGTTCGGGTCAACGATCATGGTTTTTTGTAGCGTACGCCCCATGGTTTGAATGAATTCGTTGATGTCAGCATTCTTAAAGTTTGGAGCAAGCTCAGCTGCATATGCAGGTTGAATAACTTGCTGTAACAATGGTGTGCAACTGATGGCAGCCGCAAAAGTGAGTGTCGAAACTGTACGTGCTATTTTATTTTTTTGAGGCCACATGCGGCGAGGTAAATTGTTCTTTCTCATTATCATTGTGCAATGCTAAACAGTATTTCTGTTAACTCTCCGTTACGCTCTACCAGCAGCGTAATATCACTGGCTTCTTTTAATAATTTTAAGGCTTGTGCCGACTCTGCTGGATTAGTTAAATCTAAACCATTCATTTGCTTTGCGATATCGCCAGACTGTAATCCTGAACTCTGAAAGAACTCTGGCTTTTTGCCTGGTCGTAGTCGATACCCACCGATCTTACCGCCTTGACGATAAGGTGAAATATTCAAATAGTCACTTATCTTGCCTGGGTCATTGGCGAGATCGCTTTTTAATTTGCTAACCGTTTGGCTTAACGCCAATTCCTTACGCTTATCGACGTTATTACTTGCCGTTTTAGCCTTCGAAGAATTACGCTGAAAAGCGCGCTTTTTATCACGATTAGGTGAAGAATTTATGACAGCAGAACGCTGGCTGTAATCAATACCCTCTAGCATTAGGCTTTCTAATCGCCCCGACTGTTTGATAATGACACGGTCCGCGTGCACTCGCGTTAACTGTGCACGTGTGCCTTTAATCATGTCACCAATGCCATAAGTTTCTTGTACGCCGGACTTTTCAATAATGGCTGTCGCAATCTTGGCATCACTAGATGCGACCACACCAGATAGCGTTAAGTTCAACTTAGTTTCTGGTGCGTCTGACACTTCAGGCAATTTTTGTTCAACGGCAGACTGATCAAACTGACCAAACAAATTCAACGATAAGATTGAATCGGTATCTACCACGGTTTTGACAGATTGAGGTGAAGAAGATTGGCCGATAATTGCCGGGATGTGATTACTGGGAACGACCTTCCAAGTAAGTTGCGCTAAAACGTAGGCAATATATATAACCAACAAAAAGCTTAACGCTTTTGCTATTTGTACTTGCGGAAGCTTTGAGAACGCCTCTTCTAGGGATGCGAGGTTGCCTGACAACTGCATGTTAATACTTAAATTAAAATCCTTGTGAGCGTCGATAATACTTGACCGAAACAGTATCAACAAGCGGGCAGCCTGAAATTTAACTAAAATTTACAATATGACATAGCATAACTGGCGAAAAAACCGGATTTATGGTACCTTTCGCCCACATTTTTCATTGGTAAATTTCGGTCTATTTATGGCTGGTAAACAGCAACAAAATAGCGAAGCTACCGCAACTCGATTAGATAAGTGGTTGTGGGCCGCTCGCTTCTATAAAACTCGTGCTATCGCAAAGCAAATGATTGATGGTGGCAAGGTGTTTTACAACGGGCAACGGACGAAGTCAGGCAAAGCCGTTTCGCTCGGCGACACGATACGTGTGCGTCAAGGCTTCGACGAAAAAGAAGTGATTGTAATCGCTTTGGCGGATAAACGCCGAGACGCGACATTCGCGCAAACACTTTATCGCGAAACAGAAGCTAGCGTGGAAACGCGTGAACGCAATACCATCGCCAGAAAGCAAGGTGCGTTCTTTAGCCCAGCGACTGAAACTAAACCAGACAAGAAACAACGTCGACAAATCCGACAATTTAAAGAAAGGATCTAAATTAAGATGTCTCAACAAGATGTGTTAAATCGTTATCTATTTGATGGCAAACACGCTCGAGGTGAGCTTGTTCAAATTGAACAGGCATACCAAGATATACTTAAAAATCACGACTATCCCGATGGCGTAAAAAAACTACTCGGTGAATTATTAGCTGCTACGAGTTTACTTACGGCAACGTTGAAGTTTGAAGGTGAGATCGCGGTGCAATTACAAGGTGCGACTAATGCGCCAATTAATTACATGGCGATTAATGGCGACCACCAGCAAAACATGCGCGGGGTAGCAAAACTCAAACACGACACAGAAGCAGATTCACTAACGGATTTAATTGGTAAAGGCATCATGGTTATTACGATTCGTCCGAATAAGGGTGAACCGTATCAAGGTGTAGTTGCTCTAGAAAAGCCAACCCTGGCTGAGTGTCTTGCTAACTACTTTGAAACATCAGATCAAATTCCAACAAGTATTTGGATTTTCACTGACACGACAGCGATGAAAACAGCTGGCGCACTCGTACAGTTGTTACCAGATAGTGATGACAAGGCCCAGCAGCAGTCAGACTACGAACACCTTTGTCACTTAACAAACACGATAAAACCGGAAGAAATTTTTGAGCTTCCAGCTGAGACATTACTTCACCGTCTTTACCATGAAGAAGAAGTAAGAATTTTTGAGCCTCAAGCGGTGAAATTCGAATGTTCTTGTTCAGCAGACAAGTGCTTAAATGCCATTGCACAACTAGGTCCAGATGAATTAAAGAGCATTCTAGCTGAGCAAGGTAGTGTTAGCATGACATGTGACTATTGTTTAACCACTTATACATTTGATGAAAGCCAGCTTTTATCATACATAAATGAAGTAAAACATTAGTTGACTGAATATTCATAATCAGGGCGCCATTATGCGCCCTTTTTCGTGGCCCATTCCCAATTCTACTATCTTAGCGCCCAGCACAATTTACAATTAAAAAATCATTTTGTCGTTTTATTACATAAAAAAACTGTCTATTTAACGCTTTAATGTAATAAAAGATGAAAACTTTCAGTCACAAAAAATTTTTGCTTTTATTTTAATCTGCGTTGCCCTAGACTTGTAGCCTTCAGGGCAATCCTGAACTTTCAATTTTACTCATTTTATGTATTTATACTGGAGACAAAAAGCCATGTCCGCTTTGGTAAACGTTTTGGAAAACACGATTGACTTAACTCAATACGGCATCACTAACGTTGCAGAGGTTGTTTACAACCCTTCTTATGAACTCTTGTTTGAAGAAGAAACTAAAGCAGGTCTCTCTGGTTATGACAAAGGCGTAGTTACAGAATCAGGTGCTGTCGCTGTTGATACTGGTATATTTACAGGCCGCTCACCAAAAGATAAATACATTGTTCGCGACGATACAACACGTGACACTGTATGGTGGGCAGATCAAGGTAAAAACGACAACAAGCCAATGACCACAGAGACGTGGAACGAACTTAAAGGCTTGGTAACAACTCAGCTTTCAGGTAAACGCTTATTCGTTGTTGATACATTCTGCGGTGCTAACGATGATACACGCTTGAAAGTGCGTTTCATTACTGAAGTAGCGTGGCAAGCACACTTCGTTAAGAACATGTTCATTCGCCCGACTGACGAGCAATTAAAAGACTACGAACCAGACTTCGTAGTGATGAACGGTGCAAAAACAACAAATCCAAACTGGAAAGAGCAAGGTTTAAATTCTGAGAACTTTGTCGCATTTAACTTAACTGAAAAAATGCAACTTATCGGCGGTACTTGGTACGGCGGTGAAATGAAGAAAGGTATGTTCTCAATGATGAACTACCTATTACCTCTTAAAGGCATTGCATCTATGCACTGTAGCGCAAACGTCGGTAAAGACGGTGATGTTGCTGTATTCTTCGGTTTATCAGGTACAGGTAAAACAACCCTTTCTACAGATCCTAAGCGCGCGTTAATTGGTGATGACGAGCACGGCTGGGACGACAATGGTGTATTCAACTTTGAAGGTGGTTGTTACGCTAAAACCATCAACTTAAGCAAAGAAAATGAGCCTGACATTTACCAAGCGATTCGTCGCGATGCGTTATTAGAAAACGTAACGGTAGATAAAAACGGTAAGATTGATTACGACGATAATTCAAAAACTGAAAACACACGTGTTTCGTACCCAATCTACCACATTGATAACATTGTTAAGCCAGTTTCTCGTGCCGGCCATGCAAAGAAAGTAATTTTCTTAACAGCTGATGCATTCGGTGTTTTACCACCAGTTGCTAAGTTAACGCCAGAGCAAACAGAGTACTACTTCCTTTCTGGCTTCACGGCTAAACTTGCAGGTACTGAGCGCGGCATTACAGAACCAACACCAACATTCTCTAGCTGTTTTGGTGCGGCGTTCTTAAGCCTTCACCCAACTCAGTACGCTGACGTATTACGCAAACGTATGGAAGCAGTTGGCGCAGAAGCTTACTTAGTAAATACAGGTTGGAACGGCACAGGCAAGCGTATTTCAATCAAAGATACTCGCGCTATTATTGATGCGATTTTAGATGGCTCAATCGAACAAGCTGACACAGTGACATTACCGTTGTTCAACTTAGCAGTACCAACAGCATTACACGACTGTGATAGCAATATCTTAGACCCGCGCAATACATACGAAGATAGTGCTGAATGGCAAACTAAGGCGGCTGACTTAGCTACTCGTTTCGTTAATAACTTCAATAAGTTCACCGACACAGAACGTGGCGAGTCACTTGTTGCAGCAGGTCCGCAATTATAATTGCCCTTATCTGATACAAATTAATCTAAAAAGCGACGTTAAAACGTCGCTTTTTTTTACCTGCTCTATTTGCCAAAAATTACTGCTCACTATATTCCCTCAAAGTTCATCAACTTAACGTAAACAGGCGCTGCTCAGCTTGCTCCAGCCACCACATGAACTAAACTAACGCTAGTTAGTTCGCACTATTTAAAGGAGTAAATATGCTGTATCTACTGCTATTCAAATTCGCTATTTTAGGCTTCCTCATTTTTTGGTTGATCAGAAGAAATAACATGGCAGTAAAAATGTGGACTGATGATCAACTGATTAAGAGCCTCCCCTATTACTTGAAGATCAAAAGCCTAAAAGCGAAAAGCCATGAGATGAAAAGCGCTACAAAGCAAGTTCTTAACTGGTTTGCCCTCTTAAACATTGATGAGCGTATAGCACAAATTGAGCAGGAAACTGCATTTAGATTTAGCTACCAACGGGTAAAGAGCAAAGCCTATAAATACGAACAAAAACTCGTATTGCTTGCCTCTTTAGAACGCAAAAGTAAACAAGCAGCAGAGCACGGTAATACCTACGCTCAGTCTCTGCTAGAGCAGGAGATAGCGGAGATAATAAATCACTAACTAGTCGATAGATTAATCAATCACGGTTGACTTGCGATCACATCAAGCGCTCTGCCATAAACAATGTCTGACAACAAAATAGTGTCAGCACCATTGGTATTCACAAATTGGATAAGCACGGTATCTAATTCAGGGTGATACCTTGCGATACTGTAATAACCCAGCACCCACCCCGTATGACCATACTCATATAATTCTCGGTAAATTTGTTGTTCGGACTCTGAGAAGAAAGTTCCCTGATTAAGGGCTTTGAGAAATATACCTACATCTTGTGCGGTCGCGACATAACCTTGCTCTAAACCCTTAAAATCATCCTCATAACCAATGTAGTAACCACTCATTAACCTGGACATCTGAACTTCGTTAATTGACTGATAAGTATTGTTCAATTGTAGTGGTGTTAATAGCATTTCTTCGATGTACTGCCAGCTAGGATACCCCAAAACCTTATCCATGGTTTTTTTAAGTAGAGAATAGTTGCTATTTGAATAGCTGTAGCTTTCGTTTGGCAGGAAGTCTGCTGGAGTATCAAAGATGAGTTCAAGTGGCTCTGGGTACTTCTCTGTCCAAGAAAAGCCCTCAACATCTGTCCAATTAGGAATACCGCTGCGGTGTTTAACCATCATGGCGAGCGTAATGCTATCTGAATGTTCAATTCTATTGGTTACTTCTGGGAGGTAAAAGGCCAATGATTTCGATAAGTCTAGCTTTCCTTCACCCACTAACTTAGTTATAGCCGCTGCAACATAGAGCTTTTCAATACTGGCTATTTTAAAAAGTGCCTCTGGGTAAGCTGCTACTTTATCTTTTCGATTGTGCCAGCCACTAGCGACGAGTTGCGGCGAGTTTTCGCCAGTTTGAGCATAAAAAATAATGCCTTCTAGCTCTTTGTTCGTCGCTTCATCTGCAACTTCTTGCAAACTGTTCGGCGTGGATGTCAGGTAATAAAGACCATACTGCCATGGCGAAAAAACATAGACACTAATCAAGGTGACAACTAAGGCAACCAACCTAGCAATTAATGTCTTTCTTTTCTTATCCATGTTATTCCTTCGCTATAGATTCCGTGCAACTTCTAGGATCACCCTGTTTTAGTATCGAATCGGCAGCAACACTTTAGCTTGCAGCCCACCTGACTCTCGATTGGTCAGCATGACTTTACCTTTGTGGGTATCGACAATACGCTTGATAATCGCCAGACCTAAGCCGCTACCTTCTGTACCACGCGCTTTGTCTCCTTGGGTAAAAGGTTGAAACAAGCGCTCTATCTCTGCTTCAGGAATACCTTCTCCTTCATCACAAACGGTGACATAAGCATAATGGCTGTTTTCCATTCCCGTACTCACTTCAATACTGCCTTCAGTGTACCGAATAGCATTCTGTATTAAGTTGGCTATCACGCGTTTCATCGCGACATAACGCAATGGCAGTTGATCAACTTCGCCAGCCGTGAAATTAACAAATCGATCAGTGGATGTTTCAGCGTGCACGACGTCATCAACTAAAACATTAAGGTCGCTGAGCTCAGCTTTGTCTTTGCTGTCATGACGAATGTAATCGATGAATTGGTCAATAATGGCATTCATATCATCGATGTCACCTTCAATCCCTTCTTTGAGGTAATCATCTTGTTCTGACATCATTTCTACACCCAAACGAATGCGAGTCAACGGTGTACGCAAATCATGAGAGATACCGGCCATCAGCAGGTTACGGTCATCTTCTAGCTGTTTAATGCCTTTCGACATATGATTAAACGCCTGTGTTACCGCCATCACTTCGCTGGTACCACCCTCTCGCAACGGTTCAGGAAAATCACCACGACCAACTTCCTCAGCAGCGGTTTGTAGTGCTTTTAACGGCCGGTTAAGATTGCGAACAAATAGCCACCCTCCCGCTACAGAAAGTACTCCGAGCACAACTAGAAAAAGAATAAGGGGTAGAAAATTTGCTTCTTCTATGCCAGTTAATGGAATTTTTACCCATAAGCTAGGCGCTTGCGGCGGCCGAATCCAAAAAAGGTATTCGTCAGTTTGCGAGATACGAACTTCAGCAGGGCCATCCAATAACTCGGACATTTGCATCGAACGAAATTCAACGTAAACCGCCTCAGCAAGACCTAGGCGCATGGCATCTTGTTCGCGATACACACCAATCCCTGTTTCACGCTGGAAAGCTTCCGCCATCGCAGGGCTAAGCTCAACATCTTTAATATCAATAAAGACAACGCGTATTTGCTTAGCTAACAGTTCGTTTATCTGTAATAAGTTGGGTTGAATAATGTAAAGCGATATCGATACGTACGAAACCACTTGGTTAATTAACAGTAAAAAGCCAATTAACAAGACGGTTTGACCAAAACCACTACGAGGTATTACTTTCATTGCTATCCTAGGCGAGCGTTAATGAAGACTCATTAACGCTGAACATGATTCCATTAAGCGGCTTCTTTTCCATCGGGAACAAACACGTAGCCCAGACCCCATACGGTTTGAATGTAGCGTGGTTTTGCTGGGTCTTCTTCTAGCATGCGACGCAAGCGACTCACTTGTACGTCAATACTACGCTCTAGTGCTGAATAGTCGCGGCCACGAGCAAGATTCATTAGCTTATCGCGTGACAATGGTTCGCGAGGGTGGGTAACTAATGCTTTTAACACCGCAAACTCACCACTGGTTAACGGCATGTTTAAGTCGCCTTTGACCATTTCGCGTGTTGCTAAATTCAAGCTGTACTCGCCAAAAGAAATGACATTCTCTTCCATGGACGGTGCGCCCGGCGCTTCATTGGTCTTACGGCGCAATACGGCTTTAACACGAGCAAGTAGTTCACGAGGGTTAAAAGGCTTAGGCATGTAATCATCTGCACCTAGCTCCAGACCGATAATACGATCTACTTCATCACCTTTCGCAGTCAGCATAACAATAGGAATCTCGTTGCCATTTTGACGTAAACGACGACAGATTGATAAACCATCTTCGCCTGGCAACATTAAATCGAGTACTAATAAGTGAAAGTTTTCGCGTTCAAGCAAGCGATCCATTTGTTCAGAGTTTGCAGCAGAGCGCACAACAAAACCCTGTTCAACTAAATAACGTTCAAGTAATGCGCGTAAACGCATATCGTCATCAACCACTAAAATTTTTTGTGTTTCTTGTCCCATGATTATTCGCCTTGTACCACTTTGGATGGTTTCACTATAAGCGATAAATTCACATGTGAACAATCAAGAATGTTACAAAGTGTTAAGTTATTGGTATATCTGACCAACCTATATATAACCAAAAGTTATTATTTTGAAATATTTTAGCCCGTTAAATCATCAAAGGAATACCCAAATATGTTCATGCCACATGCTGTTCAGCCATGAATTTATTCTTTGGTAGAGCCAAATAGGAACAAAAGTGGCTTATCAAGTCTGCTTCGCCAAGCATCTTCACTGTGGTTTTGCCCCTTAAAAAACAGCGTCTGCCAGTTGCTATGGTTAAAACCTGCTTCCTTCATGATCCCATCAACTTTCTTCTGATGTGGAAGATAAAATGCATCTAGTGTTTGATCGCCGTAGTCAAAATAGATTTTGCTATCAGACAGTTTTGATAGATTCATTTCCAAGTATTGAACAAATGTTGCTGGCACAGGGTTATTTCTATGTGGCATAACGCCAATCTAATGGGCAGATAAACAAGCCGCACCGCCGAATACTTCTGGGTACTCAATACTTGCATACAAAGAAATAAGCCCGCCCATGCTCGACCCCATAACATAGGTATTCGCTCTATCAGTATACACAGGATAGTTGGCGTCAATATAAGGTTTGAGTGCTGAAACGATAAATTTTAAGTAATTAACCTCAGATCTGTATAAGAATTAAAGCCGAGTCACTTTTATACTCGGCTTTTTAGTCTGAAAAGTGTAGGCAATTAATCCAGCTATTAAATTAACCATAAATGAGATACAGCTACGATGCCTTGTATGATCTA
>JAKVCY010000062.1 GCA_022448425.1 Thalassotalea sp.
TCGCTGCTATCCTCAAAATCTTTACCTGCAATAAAGTGAACAATCTTTCTCATGACATAGCTCCTGTAATTTTTAACAATATTGAAACCTTGTGTTTGCAAAGGCAATACATATACTTGCAGTATGGTGCTGTAAAAATGCAGGTGTTTAAGTGAATTGGGACGACATGCGTTTGTTTCTTGGTTTGGCAAGAAATGGTCGCGTAGCTATTGCAGCTAAAGGCTTGAAGGTAGATCCTACAACGTTAATTCGTCGTGTAAAAAAACTGGAAGACTCATTAAATTGTAAGTTGTTCGAGCTAACAAAAAAAGGGTATGTGCTAACCACACATGGCAGTGAGTTAGTCACGTATATCGAAAAAGCAGAACATTATTTCTTAGAGGCACAAAATGAATTAGGTGAACGCTCGCATTTGGCAGGTACGATAAGGGTGAGTGTTTCGGAAGGTTTCGGCAGTTGGTTTTTGGCGCCGTTATTACCCGATTTCAAAAAGCAGTATCCGGGAATAAGTATTGAGCTTGTTGCTACCAGCGGCTTTTTAAATCTGAATAAACGAGAAGCCGATATGGCTATCTTGCTTGAAAAACCTAGTAAAGGCTTACTGGTTACACAGAAACTAACCGACTATAACCTTTATCTTTATACCCATCAGTCCCTTATCAGCGACAACAAACCAAGAACATTAAAAGACCTCACCGCGTTTAATTTAGTGAGCTATGTGCCCGATTTGGTTTACGCCCCCCAGTTGAAGTTCATTGAAGAGACCGCGCTGTCACAGTTAAGTGCCCTTCGCAGCACCAGTATTAATGCGCAGTATCAAATGCTTGTAAATGGCGCGGGGGTAGGCATTTTGCCTAAGTTTATGGCTGAAACTCAGCCAGGCTTAGTTAGACTCATTGAAAACGAGATTCATATTAAGCGTACGTTCTGGCTTGCTACACACAAGGAAACCCATTCTCAAGCCCGCTTTCAGGTGTTTTCACAATGGCTTACAGATAAAGTTGCGCAATACCATTCAAAATTTCTCGATGAGTAAATTAGACCTTTATCTACTGTCTTTTAGCGATTAAATGTGTAAAAAATAGCAATGCAACGTCGAAAAACTCTCCACGCTTTAATGCAAGTGGCTGAATGTGGTCTAGGCTTTACATAGTACATACCAAAACTAGGACAGCACCCCCTGGCGAACAGGCACATTTTAGCGTGACGATTGCTTAACCTTGTATGCATTTATCAATTTATCGTTAAGGCAAGGTTGGTTACTGCCGATATACGGCATATTACTGTAATTCTCTGTCAGGGAAGGCCCTATGTTCAATAAACATTTAGTGAAAGAAAATCAAGCGCTTCGCGAGGAGCTACACATACTCAAGCAAGTGCGTGACGGCTTGCGCGAAGACATGATCTTTCTTCGTCTTAACGAGCGCGGTGAGATTGAGGCCGTCAACGAGATGTTTGAAAGAGAGCTTGGTTACTCACTTTCTCAAGTTAAAGGGCATCGCTTCTTTGAATTTGTTCCAGAGATTGCCAGAAACACGCCACACTTCAAAAAACTAAAAGATTCAATTGAGCAGCGCGTCCATTACTGGGGGGCGATTGAATTTCTTCGTGAAAACGGTGATGAAGCGTGGCTAAGGGGGGTGGTTGAGCCGATTTTTGACATTAACGGCAATATTCATAAATACTCGGTAAACCTGAATGACCTTACGCGAACCATTGCTAAGTCGAAAGAACACGAAGATTTAGTGGCCGCGTTACACAAGTCAAATGCAGCGATAGAATTTGACTTGAACGGCAATATTCAAGACGCAAACGAAGCTTTTCTGAAAACGGTTAAGTACAGCCTTAACGACATTAAAGGTCAGCATCATAGAATTTTCTGTGAAACTGAGTATGCGAACTCACGAGAATATAAAACGTTTTGGGAGCGACTCGCTCAAGGCGAGTTTGTAGCAGGAAGGTTTGAACGCTTCGACGCACATGGTAATTCTATTTGGCTTGAAGCCACATACAACCCTATTTGTGAC
>JAKVCY010000063.1 GCA_022448425.1 Thalassotalea sp.
TGCTCAAGCTCAGCAATGATTGGCTGAATTAAGTTATCACCTTTTAAAAACTTCTCCACGTCCTTAACTTGCTTATCTGTCAGATGCTCTAGCGCCACTAATAGCTTTTTGAATTGTGCTGGTATCATAATAAAAACCTAATCACTGATGTTATATACAGTACAACAACAATTTAAGGGAACATAGCCTAAGTATTTAATCTATTCAGAGCTACGTCAGGGAAGTTAGAACAAAGCAAAGTGATGCCGTTGTAGTGTTCTCCAACAAAGAAGTTTGTGAAGTTATCACTTTCCTGACGAGCTCCCAAGGGCGAGTTTAAACGGCTTATATGCTGCGTTGCTCATTTTGATAAGGGAACCACATGGATGTGGTGAATTAGGACAACGCAGGACGCAGTTGTCGAGAATAACCATTACCTGCAATTAGTGCCTTGCCTCTAAGCCTTTTAATTCTCGCTGAATGGTCAAATATTTAATAAGATTGGTATTAATTGTTACATAGCATTAACTTAATAAATAGTTGCTGGTATGGTAGCGATGGTAATACCAATGAAATATGTTTTGAATCATGTTGAAACTGGATTAGGGGAAATGAGAGGATTTATTAGAGTGCAAATGCTTCTCTCATTTACTGGCGATTGCCAGCAAAGCCAAATCATTCAGTATAAATGATCAAATGACTACTTCAATGGGTATAAAAAACGACAATAAAACCAATATAAGGAGAACTGGATGTTCTTAACCCAATTGAGAAAGCGGTTATTAATAACATCGATACTTTGTACCAGCGTTATGTCTTCGTCGCTTTGGGCGGCAGAAAAAGTCGCAACAATAGAAGGAATTACAGAGTATCGCTTAGATAACGGCCTGCAAGTCATATTGTTTCCTGACCAAACAAAGGAAACAGTCACGGTAAACGTTACCTATCACGTTGGTTCAAAGCATGAGAACTACGGTGAAACGGGTATGGCTCACTTACTTGAGCACTTGGTGTTCAAAGGTACGCCACGCCACCCAGATATTCCTGCGGAACTGAGTAAACACGGTGCACGCCCTAATGGTACTACGTGGACAGACCGTACCAATTACTTTGAGACGTTTTCAGCGACAGAAGAAAATATCAACTGGGCGCTAGATATGGAAGCTGATCGTATGGTCAACTCTTTCATTGCGAAAAAAGATCTAGATAGTGAAATGACAGTTGTTCGTAACGAATTCGAACGCGGTGAAAATAGCCCGTTCCGAGTGACCTTACAGCGTATGATGGCGACAGCTTTCGAATGGCATAACTATGGTAAGTCGACAATCGGTGCTCGTTCAGATTTAGAAAACGTATCGATTGAGCGCTTACAAGCTTTTTACAAAAAGTACTATCAGCCGGATAACGCAACGTTAATTGTTGCTGGTAAGTTTGAAAACGACAAGATGCTCGATTTAGTAGAGAAGTATTTTGGCGTTATTCCTAAGCCAGACCGCACGATTGAACGACTTTACACGCAAGACCCTGCGCAAGACGGTGAGCGTCAAGTGACGGTAAGACGTGTTGGTGACGTACAATTAGTTGGTAGCATCTACCATGTTCCAGCTGGTTCACATCCTGAATTCCCATCTATCGATGTAGCGACAGAGATTCTAAGCGCTAACTCGACTGGCCGCTTATATAAAGACCTAGTTGAAGGTAAGTTAGCAAGTCGTGTTTACGGTTTTAACTTCCAGTGGCAAGAGCCTGGTGTAGCTATTTACATGGCTGAAGTTGACAAGAACTTTGATTTAAGAAATACACAAACTGCGCTTCAAAGCACGGTTGAATCTATTGTTAACACGCCTTTTAGTGATGAAGAAGTAGAGCGTGCGAAACGAACTATTCTCAAAAATATCGAATTATCTTTTAACTCATCAGAGCGCATTGCACTTGGTTTAAGTGAATGGGTAGGTATGGGGGATTGGCGTTTACTGTTTTTGAACCGTGACCGTATCGAGAAAGTAACTACAGCCGATGTTCAGCGTGCAGCTGAGAAATACCTTGTACAAAACAATCGTACAACAGGCCGCTTTATCCCTACAGATAAGCCAGAGCGTGTAGAGATTCCTCAAGTTGAAAGTGTTGCTGCTATGTTAGAAGGCTACAAAGGCCGCGAAAACGTAGCTCAAGGTGAAGCGTTCGATCCAAGTCACGACAATATCGATAGCCGCACGCGCGTTGTTACTCTAGACAACGGTGTGAAAGTCGCACTATTAGCGAAAAAGACACGTGGTGAATCTGTTGTTGTTAGCGTGGCTAACCAAATGGGTGATTTAGATTCACTTAAAGGTAAGTCAACGATTGGTAGCCTAACAGGTAGCATGTTAATGCGCGGTACCACAAACTATACGCGTGAACAGCTTAAAGATGAGTTTGATAAGCTGAAAACCAACGCTCGTATCGGTGGTGGTGCAACACAAGTTTCTGCGCGTTTAGAAACTGTGAAGGCTAACCTTATTCCTTCAATTGAGTTGATGGCGGAGGTATTAAAGTCTCCATCATTTGACGAGAAAGAGTTTGAGCAATTAATTTCAACTTCTAAGGTTGATATTGAACAGCAACTTCAAGATCCACAGTCAATCGCATTCAGAGCATACAGCCGCAAGCAAGCACCATTCGATAGTGACCACCCGCGTTACGTAAATACAATGGAAGAGCAATTAGCTGCAATCAGCAAAGCAACATTAGCTGAATTGAAAGCATTCCATAAGCAATTCTATGGCGCGAGCAACATGCAAATTTCTGTTGTTGGTGACTTCAATGAAAAAGCTGTGCTGAAAACATTGAACAAATTGTTTGGTGATTGGAAAGTAAATCAAAGCTATGAGCGCGTAGCGCACCCTTACATTAAAATGAAAGTTAAGGATGAAGACTTTAACACGCCAGATAAAGAAAACGCTGTATTCGTTGCCGCTGTGACTTTACCTGTTGGCTTAGAGAGTAAAGATGCACCAGCATTAGAACTTGCTAACTACATCTTCGGTGGTGGTTTCCTTAACAGTCGCTTAGCAACGCGCTTACGTCAAAAAGACGGTTTAAGCTACGGTGCTGGTTCATTCATTAACATGAGCAGCAGTGAAGGACGCGCGGCAATGGGCGCATATGCGATCTGTGCTCCTCAAAACTTAAACAAAGTTGAAGTTGGCTTTAAAGAAGAGCTTGCTCGTTTAATTAAAGATGGTTTTACTGATGAGGAAGTTGAATCTGCTAAATCTGGTCTTTTACAAGGCAAGCGCGTTAGCCGTTCGCAAGACCGCGAATTAGTGTCTAAGTTAAGTGGCAACCTTTACTACGGTAGAGATATGCAATTTAGTAAAGAGTACGAAGCGACTTTAGCTAAATTAACTAAAGAAGACGTACACAATGTTGTGAAGAAATACCTTAAAGTAGGTGACTTCTCTATTATTAAAGGCGGTGACTTCAGTAAAGTAGAGTAATCTTAACTTTATTGGTGAAAAGGCTACGTTTTGGTAGCCTTTTTTATTCAACACAATTAAATAAAGCTGTTTGGAAATTATGAGCTTACTCCTCAGAATTGCTGCTTAATTGACTGGTTAATGTTGTAAAACTCAGCGTGTTGTGTGAAATCTCACCAAACAGATAGAAAAGCAAAAAAACTGTTTGACATATTTTTTATATCCATTAATATGCGCACCACTTAGGTGAGATGGCCGAGAGGCTGAAGGCGCTCCCCTGCTAAGGGAGTATACAGTTTGTAGCTGTATCGAGGGTTCGAATCCCTCTCTCACCGCCATTCTTCTTATCGATTTAAGATGAGTGAAAGTAAGACTGAATTGGACGCGTAGCTCAGCTGGATAGAGTACCTGGCTACGAACCAGGCGGTCGCAGGTTCGACTCCTGCCGCGTCCGCCACATTTTCTTTAAAGAAAATCGAAACCAGTCTTATGACTGGTTTTTTTATGCCTGAAATTTGTCAATAACCTTGCCTTTGCCATCTATTTTCTTGCCTACTTTCTTATAAATTAGTTCTAGTTTGAATACGCTGTTTTTAGATGCTTGTTTGCATTTTGTATACAAAAAGTGGTTTTTGTCAGCCTATATAGTTTCATCCATTGCTTTTATACTGTATACAATATTAAGTTTTCGAGTTTTTGTGGAATAAATATTAAGATTTGACGAATATTTATGAGTTTTACGTCGTTTTCACTATTGACTTATTATTATTTATCCAAATCGCCGAATTCTTGATTGATTTTTCTATTGTTGAGTGATTATTCTAATATGATTAAAAAATAACAAAGAGAGAGATAGATGGAAGCCCTAGATCAACTTTTTATTGAAGCGGGTACGTTAATGCTTGCGGGCATGGTGTTCGTATTTGCGTTTCTAGGACTGTTAGTGGTGATAATCAATGCCGTACTAACGCCTTTAGCGAGTAAATTCCCTGATCCGGTTGCACAATCTGTTACTCGTCCTACCCTTAAAAAGCCAGCACCACAGCAGGGAGTTTCTCCAACTGTTGTTGCCGCTATCTCTGCTGCGGTCAGTCAGTATCGTCAGAAGCATAAAGAATAATAATTAGGAGCATTGTCATGACAAAGCCATTAGGAATCACTGAGGTAGTCTTACGAGACGCACATCAATCTTTACTAGCCACACGTATGCGACTCGAAGACATGTTGCCAATAGCACCTGTATTAGATCAAATCGGCTTCTGGTCTATTGAATCATGGGGTGGCGCTACATTCGATTCATGTATCCGTTATTTAGGGGAAGATCCATGGCACCGCATTCGCGAATTGAAGAAAGCGATGCCAAACACCAAGCAACAAATGCTGTTCCGCGGTCAAAACATTTTAGGCTACCGTCATTACGCCGATGATGTAGTAGAAAAGTTCGTAGAGCGAGCTCATGTTAATGGCGTCGATGTTTTCCGTATCTTTGATGCGATGAACGATACTCGTAATCTAGAGACTGCAATTAAGGCGGCAGTTAAAATTGGTGCTCATGCCCAAGGTACACTGAGCTTCACTGAAAGTCCTGTACATACTCTGGAAGGCTGGCTCGACATGGCGAAGAAGCTTGAAGACATGGGGGCCCATTCACTTTGTATTAAAGATATGGCTGGTTTACTTAAGCCATACTATGCCGAAGAGCTTATCGGTAAATTGAAAGAAACAGTCGCCTTGCCGATTGCCTTACATTGTCATGCAACAACGGGGTTGAGTGTAGCAACTCACATGAAGGCAATTGATGCAGACGTAGATGTTATTGATACCGCTATTTCTTCAATGAGTATGACTTACGGTCATTCACCAACAGAAACGATTGTTTCAACGGTTGAAGGTACTCCACGTGATACTGGTTTAGACATGGCTAAATTGGCTGAAGTTGCTGCCTACTTCCGCGGTGTTCGTGAAAAATACGCTAAATTTGAGGGCAGCCTAAAAGGCGTAGATGCGCGAATCCTGTTAGCTCAAGTGCCTGGTGGTATGTTAACGAACATGGAAAGCCAACTAAAAGAGCAGGGCGCAGCTGACCGCTTAGATGAAGTACTAACGGAAATTCCTAAAGTACGTAAAGAGTTAGGTTACATTCCTTTAGTAACACCGACATCTCAAATTGTTGGTACTCAGTCAGTGCTTAACGTGCTTACTGGCGAGCGTTACAAAACTATCACTAAAGAAACGGCTGGTGTGTTAAAAGGTGAATACGGTGCAACAGCTGCTCCTGTTGACGCAGCCCTTCAAGAGCGAGTATTAGATGGTGCTGAAGCGATTACTTGCCGCCCAGCTGACTTGTTAGATCCTGAAGTTGATAGCTTGACAGCTGAGCTAGAAGAACTGGCAAAAGAGAAGAACATTGAACTTGCAGATGAAGTGATAGATGACGTTTTAACTTATGCATTATTCCCTCAAATTGGTCTCAAATTCTTAGAAAACCGCAATAACCCTGACGCATTTGAACCGGCGCCAAGTAAGGAAGCTCCTGCACCAGCAGCACCGGCCAAAGCAGATGGCCCTACTGAGCAATATTCAGTGAGTGTTGATGGGCAAGTGTTTGAGGTTGTGGTTGGGCCAAGCGGTTCTGTGACATCGGTAGCCCCAGCGACAACGTCTGCGGCAGATGCAGCGATTAAACAAACGGCTTCGGTTTCAGCAGAAGAAACATTAAACGCTCCGCTAGCTGGCAACATTTTCAAAGTGATGGTGAGTGAAGGACAAGAGGTTGCTGAAGGTGACGTTGTTATCATCATGGAAGCGATGAAGATGGAAACAGAAGTTCGCGCAGTAACTGCTGGCACCATAGTAAGTGTCAACGTTAGAGAAGGTGATGCTGTTGCTGTTGGCGACGTATTGCTTAGTTTAGCGTAGGGGTTAATTATGGAGCAGTTAAATACATTATGGATGTCCACTGGCCTCGCTAATTTCGAAATGGGCCAGGTCATCATGATGTTAGTGGGTTGCGGCTTGTTGTATCTAGCGATTGCGAGAAACTTTGAGCCTTTGCTTCTTGTCCCTATGGGGTTTGGTGCCATACTGACTAACATTCCGCTAGCTGGCTTCTCTGAAGTTGGTGGATTACTTCATTACGTCTATTACGCAGGTATCGATACTGGGATATTCCCACTATTGATATTTATGGGCGTTGGCGCAATGACGGACTTTGGTGCACTTATCGCTAACCCTAAAATGTTGTTTTTAGGTGCTGCGGCACAGTTTGGTATTTTCGCAACGTTATTCGGCGCGATTGCATTGAATGCGATTCCTGGCTTTGAGTTTTCGTTACAAGATGCGTCGGCCATCGCAATAATCGGTGGTGCAGATGGTCCAACAGCGATCTTCTTAGCATCAAAGCTAGCGCCTGAACTATTAGGTGCCATTGCGGTAGCGGCCTACTCATACATGGCATTAGTACCTATTATCCAGCCACCCATTATGAAGCTATTCACTAATGAAGAAGAGCGCAAAATAGAGATGGCGCAGCTTCGTCACGTTACAAAGTTTGAGAAGGTCATATTCCCGCTTGCAGTATTGTTGATGGCTATCTTCTTCTTACCGTCGGCAGCACCGCTTGTTGGTATGTTCTGTTTAGGTAACTTGATGCGTGAATGTGGTGTGGTGGATAGACTAAGCTCTACGGCGCAAAATGAGCTAATTAACATTGTTACTATTTTCCTAGGTTTAGGTGTCGGTTCAAAGTTAAGTGCTGAGGCTTTCTTAAACGTTGAAACACTAGGTATTTTAGCGCTAGGTGCAGTAGCTTTCTCAATTGGTACTACGTCAGGTGTCTTAATGGCAAAACTGATGAACAAACTGTCTAAAGACCCAATTAACCCGCTTATCGGTGCGGCTGGTGTATCAGCGGTTCCTATGGCGGCACGTGTTGCAAATAAGGTCGGTTTAGAAGCCAACCCTCACAACTTCTTGTTAATGCACGCAATGGGGCCAAATGTGGCAGGTGTATTAGGTTCAGCAGTCGCAGCCGGTATCTTGCTAGCCCTAGTAGGCAGTTAATCGATAGTTAGCTATATAGCTTGATTACACGGCATGTGAATACGAAAAAGCCACTTCATAAGAAGTGGCTTTTTGCTATGGAGATAAAAATGAATGGCCTTGTTTATTTTGATTGTCTAAAGCCAAAAAATTAAGGGTGAAGTTTAAACTGCTGCCAACTATCTTCTGTTTTTTCAAAACAAAGTCTGTCGTGCAAACGACTTGCTCTGCCTTGCCAAAATTCTATGTAGCTTGGCTTTATGCGCCAACCACCCCAAAACTCAGGCAGTGGTACCTCAGCCCCAGAGAACTGTTGTTCAAAGCTGGCGAAACGTTCTTTTAACTCGTTATCATGACTGAGTTTTTGGCTTTGTTTTGAGGCCCAAGCGCCTACTTGACTGCCGCGGTCTCGGCTGTGAAAGTATGCTGCTGACTGTTCTGCCGAAACTCTCTCGACTTCACCTTCAATGCGCACTTGGCGTTGAAGAACATTCCAGTGGAATAGCAGAGCAACTTTTTGATTTTCTTTTAGCTCATGACTTTTTCGGCTTTCGTAGTTGGTATAAAAGACAAAACCTTCTTCATCATATTCTTTAAGCAATACCATTCGGGAGCTTGGTTGGCCATCAGCACTACAAGTGCTTACCGACATCGCTTCGGGTAACAAGATACCGGCTTTATTAGCTTCTTCAAACCACTGTGTAAATAGTGTGAAAGGATCGGTATTTTCCGCTATTTCTGGCATAGGTAACGCGACACCTTGGCCAAAAGTAAGTAAACAACGGAGTTTTTCTAGAAAAGTCATAACAACAGTCAGCTTAATGAAAGTTAACCATATTTTAACAGCGTTATGCAGGGATTAGCTAGCCAATTCAGTGAGTAATATCGGTTGTTGATATCACTAATTGGCTAGCATGGTTTGGAGCATACTAAGAGGTTATTGGTGCATGTAATCGAAGGTTAAATTCGATAACAATTCAACACCGAGCTTCATGCCACTTTCGTCAATTTCAAATTCTGGCGTGTGATGGCCTGGTGCCTCATTAACTGGTACATCTAAACTCTTACCGCCAACGAATAAATACAGTCCAGGCACTTTTTCTTGGAAGAAAGAAAAGTCTTCAGCTCCAGTCACCGCTTTTGTGAGAACGGTATTTTCATCACCTGCTGTTGATTTTAGCGTAGGCAACATCTGTTGCATTAGCGATGGATCGTTGTAAGTGATAGGGTATTGGTAATCCAGAGGTAACGTTACCTCAGCCGTTGTATTCATGCTTTCTGCAATGTTCGTTGCTTTACGATGAACCGCTTCATGAATATGTTTACGAATCTCAGGATTAAGTGAACGAATAGTACCAACAAGCTCGACTTCACTTGGGATGATGTTTGAGCGGTTACCGCCTTTAATCATACCGACTGAAACAACGGCTGCACTGTCGATAAGCTCTACTTCGCGGCTAACAATAGTCTGTAAACCCATTATCATCTGCGCTGCTGAAACGATTGGATCGGCACTTAACCAAGGGTAGGCGCCATGTGACTGCTTACCTTTAATTACAATGCGATATGGATCTACGGCAGCCATAATCCCTTCTTCTTTATAGCGCACAGTACCAACATCTTGTGCAGAGCTGATATGAAGACCGAAGATTACGTCGACATCGGGGTTCCTCAATACGCCTTCTTTGACCATGACTTCAGCACCACCTACTTCTCCTCGTGGAGCACCTTCTTCAGCCGGTTGGAAGATAAACTTCACCTTGCCTTTGAGTTGATCTTTTTTCTCAGTGAGTATCTTTGCAGCACCCATCAACATTGCTACATGGGTATCGTGACCACAGGCATGCATGACCCCTACATCCATTCCTTCATGAGTGGTTCTCACTTTCGAAGCGAAAGGTAAATCAACCGATTCTGTCACCGGTAGCGCATCCATATCTGCGCGTAGAGCAACAACAGGGCCTGGTTTACCAGAGTCTAATACTGCTACAACACCTGTTTTTGCAACGCCAGTTTGAACCTCCAAACCAAGCTCGTTTAGGTATTTTGCGATTGTTTTCGCGGTTTCAAACTCTCGATTGGACAGTTCTGGGTTTTCATGGAAATGGCGGCGCCATTTAATAACTTGCGGCTCAATATCGGAAGCCATTGCAGAAACTTGTGATTTGAAATCGCTTGCTAGCACAGGAAACTGGCATGCTAGCGCAACAGAAGTTGCAAGCAGTAGTTTTTTCATAGTCATGTGTTTTTGTTGTTATCGGAAAGATAACCTTACTGCAAGAACACAAAGTTTTCTAATAGTAATTGCTCTATGTTGATCAAACTTGTTTGAAGCGGTGTGAGCTTGCGTAATTCGTATAGAATAGGGGGAGGCTATACATCCCAGTCGTCAGAGTCATCAAGCAATTCTTTTAAGCGCTTTTTCTCTAGCAACTCGTCAATCCGCTTACGGACTTTTGAGTTTTTGATACTTTCTTCGTTGTTCGCTAAATCTTTGTCGTAATCTTGAGTGTCTTTATTCTCTACTAAATTATCAGTGTTACGATAAGGCATGATAGCTCCCTCTTTAGTACTTCAATACAAACATATCTTGTCAATCGACTACAGAATAAACGGTTACTTAATCAATTTAGGTTGTTTCAACAGGGATATCCTTTAAATCTCTCTCACAGATTGGCGCCATGTCATTGCACCAACTAGGTAGTTATGAGTAGATAACTAGATGCTGTTGATAATTTGAACATAGGCAACAAAGTTTATTTTTTCAAATATACTTTGTTGCCATTTTTACTTTATACGGAATTTTTGGAGGTTAGGTCTTAATTTGGCTACCAGCCTTCTACGCTATCCATGTCAGGCAGCTGGTGTGCAATCCCCTTGTGACAGTCGATACAAGATTTTTCGCCGCTAGCGAGCGAAGTGGAGTGCATTGCCGCAGCTCTATCGCTTTGTGCGGTAAAGTCCATGTAGTCGAAATTGTGACAATTTTGGCACTCTAAGGAGTCGTTTGCTTTTAACCGCGCCCATTCGTGCTCAGCTAATCGCTTTCGATTCGCTAGGCACTTCTCTCGAGTATTGATTGTGCCAAATATTTTGCCCCAGACCTCTTTAGAGGCCTGCATTTTACGTGCAATTTTGTTGGTCCATTCGTGCGGTACATGACAATCTGGACAGGTTGCTTGCACACCGGATCGGTTGGTGAAGTGAATAGTTGGCTGTACTTATTGGTACACGTTATCTTGCATTTCGTGACAACTGATGCAGAAAGCTTCAGTATTAGTCGCTTCAAGAGCGGTATTGAATCCGCCCCAAAAGATGATATCCGCGACAAAACCACCAAGCACTAGAAAGCCTAAGCTGCAGTGAACGCTGGGTCTTCACATGGTATACCATGCTTTTAGCAACATCTTCTTCATGCTTGCCCCCTATTGCTGCTGAGACTTCTGTTTCATTAGCTTGTGCATATCGACAAAAGAGTTTTCCACTAACGGTTTGGACTCCGTCTGATTTACATGGCATTGGTTACAAAAATACCTTCTTAGAGAAAGCTCTGCTAAAAAATTGCCTTCTCGGTCTATGTAATGGGTGACGCTCACCATAGGCGCTAGCGACTCGGCAGTACGTTGTCGGCTATGGCATGCGATGCACTTATTGCTATTGAGGTTAACCTCGTAACCACGAATCGTATGAGGAATCAGCGGTGGTTGCATGGGGTAATTACGCATTTGTACTTTGTCATTGTTAATGACTTTTGGAATGCCTTTTGTAGGTTGCTGTTCTTCAATTGGTGTATGGTTTCGTAGAGTAGCAATGTTAGTCTTTTCATCGTTAGCCGACACCGACTGCATAGCCATTGGCGAACATAATAATAAGGCGAAATAAGTCGTTAATAAGTATTTCATTCGTTGCCCCTTAAACTTTCTCAATGCGCACAGCACATTTCTTGAAATCTGTTTCTTTAGAGAGTGGGTCTGTCGCATCTAAGGTCACTTTGTTGACAAGTCTACTCACGTCAAACCAAGGCATATAAACCAAACTTTTTGGTGGTTTATTTCGGCCTCGTGTTTCAACTCGCGTTTCCACTTCGCCACGGCGGGAGATAATTTTTACTGCATCGCCGCGACGTAAATTTCGCTCTTTAGCGTCATCAGGGGGTAAGTAAACTAAGGCGTTAGGCATAGATTTGTGTAACTCTTCAACACGACGAGTCATGGAGCCTGAATGCCAATGCTCGAGCACTCTGCCAGTTGAAAACCATAAATCGTAAGTTCTATCTGGCACTTCTGCTGGCGGCACATAAGGCAGAGCAAAATAACAGCTTTGCCATCAACTACTGGCCAACGAAGACCCCTTTCTTGGTGGTATCGGTCGTAAGGTGCGAGGTCATGCGCTTTGCCTCGCCCAAAACTTGCGTACTCTTCAAACAACTCTTTTTGCAGATAGAAACCAAAGTCACAAGATTCGTGATTTAGTCTGTCCTCGGGAATTTCATCTAATGAATATTTGTTAACCTGTCCGTTAGCATAAAGTACTTCGAATAATGTTTTCCCTTTGTACTCTGGGTTTTTGTCTTGAATCTCTTTGTCCCAAACTTCTTCGACTTCCAAACGTTTCGAAAATTCAACCAGTTGCCAAAGATCAGACTTTGCACCTTCAGGCGCTTCAACCATTTGATACCAAGCTTGGGTTCTTCGTTCTGCGTTACCATAGGTTCCTTCTTTTTCTACCTACATTGCAGTTGGCAGAATTAAATCTGCGGCTTGTGCAGTAACTGTGGGGTAAGGATCTGAGACAACGATGAAGTTTTTCGGATTGCGATAGCCAGGGTAACCTTCTTGGTTGATGTTAGCTGCCGCTTGCATATTGTTATTACATTGCACCCAATAAAAATTAAGTTTGCCATCTTTCAACATACGGTTTTGTAATACCGCGTGATAGCCAGGTTTTGGTGGAATGGTGCCTTTCGGTAACTTCCATTTTTTTCTGATATTTCACGATGCTTGGGATTGTTCACCACCATGTCTGCTGGCAAGCGATGAGAAAAAGTGCCAACTTCACGTGTTGTACCACAGGCCGATGGTTGTCTTTTGAGTGAAAATGGACTATTACCAGGCGTCGATATTTTGCCGGTTAATAAATGTATGTTGTAAACCTAGTTATTTGCCTAAACACCACATGTATGTTGGTTGAAGCCCATGGTTCAGAACGAACACACTTTGCGATTTGGGTCGGCATATAGCTCGGCTAAATCAATGAGGTTCTGCTTTGGTACATGAGATAGTTGAGACACGTAACCAAGCGTATAAGTACTCACAAACTTCGCATATTCATCAAAGTCAATTGAACTCGAACCACTTGCTTTGGCTGCGTTTTTGGTTCTCTTTTCAAGTGGATGGTCGGGTCGTAAACCATAGCCAATATCTGTATTACCCTTGGTAAAACGCGTGTGCTTGTTAACAAAGTCTTTGTTTACCTTATCGTTTTGGATAATGTAATTAGCAATGAAGTTTAATATTGCTAGATCAGTTTGCGGCTCGACTATCATTCCGTTGCCAGCTAAATCAAAGTTTCTGTGTTGGAATGTAGAGAGCACTGCAACTTTGACATGCTTTGCACTTAATCTTCTGTCGGTGATTCGGGTCCATAGAATAGGGTGTATTTCTGCCATATTTGAACCCCAAAGCACCATTGCATCAGTGGCTTCTATATCGTCGGAGCACCCCATAGGTTCATCGATACCAAATGTCCGCATAAAGCCAACCACAGCGGATGCCATACAATGGCCAGCGTTGGGGTCGATGTTGTTTGAGCGAAAACCAGCTTTCATAAGTTTGGCTGCTGCATACCCTTCATGCACTGTCCATTGAACAGAGCCAAACATGCCTAATCCTGTTGGACCAACGTTCCGTAATGTTTCTTTGGCTTTTTACTCCATGAGATCGAAAGCTTGCTCCCAAGATATCGGAGTAAAGTCGCCTTCTTTGTCATATTGACCATTATTCATGCGTAACATTGGGGTTGTTAAGCGATCCTTGCCGTACATGATTTTCGACAGAAAATAGCCTTTTACGCAATTGAGGCCTTTGTTTACTGGCGATTTTATATCATCATGGGTGGCTACGACTTTGCCTCCATTACCCCTACATTGATACCGCACCCGGTTCCCCAGAATCGGCAGGCCGCTTTATCCCATTTTATTTTGGTGAGGTCACTTGCGGTAATTAAATTGGATGTTTGTACAGGCACGCTGATACCTGCAACTGATGCCGCGGCTGCAACCGCATTTGCCTTAATAAAATCTCGACGGTTCATATTCATATCGTTCACCTGTTAGTTTACCTGTGTGAGCTCAACGTGCTCAGTTTCGTTTAGGCATTGGTGGTAAACCGGCGAAATACTAAAAAACTCGTCGGTTAGGTGTATTTTTCAATAATTTGAGCAATCCCTTTTTGGGTATCAGCTTCGACAGTCAAAACGATTTTTCCTTCTTCACTGCAACCGTGCACCTCTGCACCATTAAACTGGTTAATCAATTCACTTAACGCTAAGGTATGATTAGGAGGTGCTTGCGCGACAAAACTCGCGACGTGATATTCTTGATTTGTTTTTGTCATTATTATCGCTTCCCTGGGCATTGCTTTTGATTGTTTAGAATCGAGTTGTTTTCAGCTAAGCTCTCTGTATTCTGTTTAAACGCAAGTGCTGAAGTAGGGCAGGTGCTAACGCATGCGCCACACTGCGTGCATAAGTTTGTATCAAGTGATGGTTTGGCACACCTGCCTGTGAGTAGCTAAAGGTGATGGCTCTGCTGTCACAGACATCTTGGCAGCTTTGGCAAAAAACGCCTTTGTTAGTAAAGCATGCCGTTTCAATTGAAATCTGGTGAGACCAAGGTTTTTTGTTTGCTCGATCCAATGTGGGTTTAAAAAGAGATTGCTCACATACGGCTTCGCATTGACCACAGAAAGTGCATTCATCGGTGCTAAAGTCGACGAATGGAAATCCCGCTTTATCCCGCTGTATCACCTTCGTTTCACATTGCTCAACGCTACGATTACAATGGATACACTCTTCAATGAAGGTTTGTTCGCTAATCACCCACGGAAGTCGTGCAGGCGCAACAGTAGATGCAGCATCATAAGACGCGATACTGCCTCTTAGTAATTTTCTGCGAGCAGGACTTTCAAGCACTGACATGAGGATGCCTAATTAAGTTGGCGAAGCTGGCGTTAGGACGTTGGCGGGCCTGTCAGAATTTGGTTTATCCAAACGATAAAGCCATAACTACCAACAATAATGGTGGCTAGGATAGGACCGAGAAACACTGTGATAAATATAAAAATGTTTCTCTCATACATTTTCTCTTGTTCGCTGTTTTCCGTCTTTATTTTTGTCGCCCTGATATAAGAACATTGTCCTTTGTTAATCTATCAATAGATTGCCCTGATTTAGACTGCGATAGAGCCACTGATGCTTCTATTATTATTTTCGTTTATTATTTACGTCAGTGTTCGCGATACGAGTAAATTCGTTTTTTCCCTTAAGTTTAGATTAGAATATGAGTTATTCACGTAAATTTACTCAGATAATTACTTCTCCTATATGACTGATGTAATAACTCCAACAAAATTAGCAAGCTATAAACATCAGTTAGCCACGAAACAGCACCGAAGTACGATTTTTTTGGAAGGCTCATTTCAGTGGTTATCGTCGTGGTTAAACAGGGTTGAATGCCTTGACGTTAGCGCTATTGATTTGGTGTTCAGTGATCAAGCGTTACCGTTCGAATCCTTGAGTTATAAAAACTATCGTCACCACTTAGGCACCGAGAATAAAACACTGTTATTTGCTGATAGTGGCTTTAATCTTGATGCGCTGTCTGCATTGTCGGGAACGCTCGTTGCAGGCGGCACATGTTATATCTGGTTGCCCGATACACAATCTTTTACTAACAGTCACTTTTACAGGTATTTAAAAAGGCATATCGCGTCTCACGATGATGTTTTGCTTATTAGTGAAAAAGGTACAGATGAAAAAGACACAGATGAAAAAGGCGCTGGCGAAAGCGACTTTAGTGAATTGGCAGCAGCTGATATACCTTCTAGTGAGGTAGTAATCGCTGATGTTAAAAAAAGTGGCAGTAGCGAAAAGTCGCCAGACCTTGATGAAGATTGGTTGAAGGTAGATGGTGCGACACAAGAGCAGCAAGTTGCCATCAGCACCATAGTTAAAAACTTGGAGAAGCCTGCGCAGCGCTCCTCTGTCGTGCTGACCGCTGATAGAGGTCGTGGTAAGTCATCAACGCTGGCGTTAGCGCTCAGTAAGTTACTTTTTGCAAGTGAGCTTCCAATCCGGGTCGTTGTCAGTGCTCCGCACCGGATGGCATTGGGCGTATTTTTTACAGCATTAGCCAAGCGCCTATGTGATGCGGTACAACAGTCAGACAGCTTTTTTTGGCGCGATCACCAAATCGAGTTTGTGCCGATAGACGGTATTGTACGTGAGCAACCAAAAGCAGATTTACTCATCATTGATGAAGCGGCGGGAATACCTGTGTATCTGCTCGACAAGCTTAGCGAGCATTACGCAAAGTTGTTATTTGCGAGCACGATTTATGGCTACGAGGGGGCTGGTAAGGGATTTACTAATAAATTTCTTCCTCTATTAAAGCGTCGCTTTAAAAAGTTAACGCAGCTACATATAAACCAGCCAATTCGCTGGGCTCAGAATGATCCTCTTGAACAATTTTTGTTTGATACCTGCTTACTTGATGCAGAACTTCCTGAGCTTACTGGTGAATCGGTAGCAGAGAATGTGAGCTATCAGTCATTGTCTGGGCAGGCACTTGCCAACAATGATAAGTTGTTAAAACCATTGCTTGCGATACTAGTGACCGCGCACTACCAAACTAAACCCAGTGATTTGAAGTTACTACTTGATGACCCTGCAATCTCTGTTATCGCGCAGTTTAGTGGCGAGCAGTTGATAGGAGTCGCCTTGTTGGCAGAAGAGGGCATACAGGATGAAGAATTAGCACAAAGCGTGCTAAACGGCCAGCGTCGAGTCAAAGGGCATATGGTACCGCAAGCGTTATCTCAGCAGTTGCAAATAGGATCGGCAATAAGCTTGCGATATTGCCGCGTAATGAGAATAGCAATCCATCCAGAGTTACAAGGATATGGGTATGGAACAGCACTACTCGAACAGGTGAAGAAACATGCTGATTCCTTAGCATATGACGCAGTCGCCACTAGCTTCGCTGCATCATTTAGTGTTACGAAGTTCTGGCTTACCAGTGGGTTTCTGCCAGTAAAGTTAGGTTTTAGCCCTGATGCGTCAAGCGGAGAGCACTCGCTTTTACTCCTAAAGCCACTTAGTGCAGAAGCGATTGCATTGTCCGAGTTTTCAGCCAGCGAATTTTATGATGCTTTTTGTATGTGGCTTAGTGATGAGTTCAAGTCGCTTGATTATCGACTTGTTGCCCTGTTATTAGCGAGCATGCCAACAAAGTTCAGACCAGAGCTAATTGAGCGACAACAACAAAAACTTTCCGCTTTTACTCAAAATGCTTCTTTGTATAGCATGGCTCGTGGGACTATTAGCTTGTGGTTGAGAATACGGATACATACTGAAAACATAGAGCTGTTTCTGCCGCTAATTGCAAAGGCGCTTATGCTAAAAACAGATAAGCAGGTATGTCAGGACTTTGGTATTTCAGGTAAAAAGGCGTTGTACCAGCATTTTCAGTGCTTGATAAAAGATACTAACGATTAATAGCTATAAACTCAAAAAATGCCGCTTATGAAAGCGGCATTTTTAATAAGTAAATTTAAAGAGGTCGTCCTTTAAGGCTACATCTCTTAAACTAAATGAATAAACAATTATTCAGTTTTAAAGCCTCGGTTTTCAAGTAAAGCATCAGTTGTTGGCGCACGACCACGGAAGCCTTTATAAGCTTCTTCATAGTTTAACGTGTCACCTGTACTAAATACGAAATCGTATAATTTTTGAGACGTTTCTTTGTCGAAAATATTACCTGCTTCAACGAAGGCATTAAAACCGTCAGAGTCTAAGATTTCAGACCACATGTAAGCGTAGTAAGCTGAGTCGTAACCGCCCGCGAAGATATGACCAAAGTGCGTGCTGCGGTGACGCATGATGATCTCTTCAGGCTTACCGTAATCGCCTAAGATTTTGTCTTCGAATGCGCGAACATCGATTGAATCAACTTCAGTCATTTTGTGATACGCCATATCAACAAGCGCAGATGCTGTGTATTCAATTGTTGCGAAACCTTGGTTGAAAGTGCTCGCATCTTTAATACGCTGAATTAATGCTTCTGGCATTGGCTTATTCGTTTTGTAATGACGCGCGAATTTGTTCAGCATGTATGGCTGAGCAATGAAGTGTTCATATAACTGCGCTGGGAATTCGACCCAATCGCGAGATACATTTGTACCCGCTAGTGTTGGGTAAGTAACGTTTGACAGTAAACCGTGCAGTGCATGACCAAACTCATGGAACAATGTAACCGCGTCCGAATAGCTCATAAGCGTAGGTTCGCCATCAGCAGGCTGGTTCAAGTTCATGTTGTTGATGATTAATGGTTTGATATCACCGGCAAGCTTTTGCTGCGTGCGGAAAGCACTCATCCATGCACCAGATTGTTTTGTCGGGCGTGCGTAGTAGTCACCGAAGAATAAGCCAATAGGGTTGTTACTGGCGTCTTTTACTTCCCAAACTCTTACTACATCGTTATATACAGGAATGTCAGTGCGCTCTGTAAAAGTTAAACCGAACAATTGCTTAGCAACATAGAACTTAGCTTCAATCATGTTGTTTAGTTCGAAGTATTGCGCAATTTCACCTTGGTCTAGATCAAAGCGAGCTTTACGCACTTTCTCTGCATAGTAGCGCCAGTCCCAAGCAGCAAACTCGTGATCAGCACCTTGCTCTTTCATCAGCTCAAGAATCCACTGTTTTTCTTGTTCTGCTTTGGCTACTGCTGGTGTCCATACTTTCATAAGTAAGTCCATCGCAGCTTCTGGTGAAGATGCCATAGTGTTTGATAGTACGTAGTCAGAGTGGTGCTTGTAACCAAGTAATTTCGCACGTTCTGAACGCAGCTTAACGATTTCTTCTACGTTAGCTTTATTGTCATATTCGTTATCGTTATCACCACGTGACGCCCAGCCTTTAAACGCTTTTTCACGTAGGTCGCGACGGTCTGAGAATTGTAAGAAAGGCTCAACGCTTGAACGTTGTAGAGTAATTAAGTACTTACCTTCTATACCTTGCGCTTTCGCACTAGCGGAAGCTGCGTCAATCATCGATTGAGACATACCCGCTAAGTCGCCTTCTTCAAGCACAAGCTTAAAGTTACGGCTGTCGTTTAGCATGTTCTGGCCAAACTCTGTCGTTAGGCTAGAGATACGCTCATTGATTTTTGCAAACTTCTCGCGATCTTCACCTTCAAGGTTTGCACCTGAACGCACAGCTTCGTTGTATAAGCGCTCAACGAGTCTGATTTGCTCAGCTTTCAAGTTGCTGTCATTACGGCTATCGTGAACGGCTTTAATGCGTTTAAACAGCGCTTCATTCATTTGAATAGTGTTGCTGTGGCGAGTCAGCTTCGGTGAAATTTCACGCTGAAGTGCTTGCATTTCGTCGTTTGATTCAGTGCCTGTTAAATTGAAAAATACATACGCAACGCGCGATAATTCGGCACCTGATAGTTCTAATTGCTCAACCGTATTAGCAAAGGTAGGTACGCTATCTGCATTGGCAATTGCATCAACTTCTTCCAAATGCATGGTCATCGCTTTTTCGAATGCTGGCAAGAAGTGTTCAGTTTTTATGATGTCAAAAGGTGGGGCAGAAAATGGTGTGTTCCACGGTTCAAAGAATGGATTACTTTCAACTGCAGCCGTTTCCTCTTTTACCTGCTCTGCCGCAGGTGCTTCTGTGCTGGTTGGTTGTTCTTGTTTAGAACAACCAGTTGCCAACAAAGCGAGTGATACAACACTGGCTGATGCAAGTGCTGATATTCGTTTCTTGTACATTATGATTCCTTAGGGGAACGCTATCTCTATTATTGTTATCTTTTCGTTATGCCGAAAAGTTAACAAGATAGTCTGTTATATTGTAACACTTGTCAATACAAGGGCAGTTCAAGTGCTCAAAACTAGACTAGAAATAGTGTAACAAATAGTCAAATAGCGCTGATATAAAGAGATCAACCTACCTAAAATGTAAGCTTCTCTCTGTTATTCCCCTTGCTATGCTGCTGCTTGGTTGATAGCTGTTGGAGGTTGTTCCCATTTTGACAATTGCCAGCGCCAATATCGTTGCATAGCATGGTACTGACAAGCTTTAGCTTGGCCGTTATCATTAGAACTGTAATGACTGTCTTCATGGCTAAGTATCTGATTCAAATAATCGTTTATGCCTTGCGCAAGCTGTCTATTGGGATTAGTTTGATAGCTGACCAGTAGCACTTGTAGCCAATGTTCTAAGGTGAAAAGTTGCTTGTCGGATGTTGGATAAGTCATCATACTCTTCCTCATTATTTAATACTGCTGCAAAGTAGTGAATGCCAGAGCACTTTTTTTGCCTCGGTGTCGAGACATTTGCAGTCGTTACCTTTTAGTTGTCCTTCAGTAATCAACTGAATGAGTAATTGACTAGGCAGTTCAATTTTGACTTTTGCTGGTAAAGGCAAAGGAGTAGATTGCATAGTGGGCCTCTCGCATTTTCGTGGGCTTGTTAATGTCTAATCTAGCCTAGAAAATTTAGTTTGTAAATGATAATTATTATCATTTGAGTGGTTTCGCGATTGAGGGTATCATGCAAGCCATCGTTGAAGTAAAAGATTTAGTAAAGCGTTATAAAGACGTTAATGCCGTTGATGGCATAAGTTTTAGTATTCCTAAAGGCGGTTGTTTTGGCCTGCTTGGACCAAATGGTGCAGGTAAAACAACCACTATTGAAATCATGGAAGGGATCATTCCTGCGACCTCAGGAAAGGTACTTTACAAAGGAGAGCCAGTCTCTCCGAGCATAGCTCATCAAATTGGCATTCAATTCCAACATACAGCGTTGCAAGACTTTTTAACAGTTAAAGAAACGCTTAATTTGTTCTCTTCTTTTTATGAGCGAACATTGCCACAAGAAACACTGATTGAGCTTTGTGATTTAGGTGATTTTTTAAATCGAGATAATCGTTTGCTTTCTGGTGGGCAGCGCCAAAGACTATTACTGGCCTTAGCACTAATCAACGATCCTGAATTGGTGTTCTTAGATGAGCCCACGACAGGGTTAGATCCCCAAGCAAGGCGTAATTTCTGGCAGCTAATTAAAAACATAAAAGCACAAGAGAAAACTGTAGTGCTTACTACGCATTACATGGATGAAGCTGAGCAACTTTGCGATCAAGTCGTTATTGTTGATAAAGGGAAAATTATTGAGCAGGGAGCGCCAACTGCGTTACTTCAGCAGCATTTTTCGCATGTCTTTATTTACCTACCGCGTGAAGCAGTACCGGAAAGTTTGGTTGATGCGCAAGGTTGGCACTATGTTGATAATCGCGTAGAGATTACCACGCAATCAGTAGAGTCAACGGTGAGTCTACTTATTTCCGAGCAAGTGCCGCTTGAGGCATTACATGTCAAATCAGCAAACTTAGATGATTTGTTTTTGAAGTTAACAGGCCATTCGCTGCGAGAATAATGCAAGGAGATAGTTTTAAGATGTTTAATTTCACGCGTTTTTTAGCAGTGTTTAAGGCAAGAAACCTTGAGTTCTTTCGCGATAAGTCGTCGTTAGGATGGAATATCATTTTTCCTGTTTTATTGCTTGTTGGTTTTGCATTTGTGTTTGGTGGAGAAGAAAAAGCACTCTACAAGGTAGGTGTATTGCACGAGGCTAGCCAAAGTGATGCGCTCGAAGCGATAGTGCAAGCTAAATCACATCCTTTTGGGCAAATTAAGTACTTGGAGTTCTTGCCTTATCAAGATAGCGCTGAAGGGCAGGACAAACTCGTTCGACATAGCATAGATTTGCTTGTCGACTTTGAAGGCAAACGCTTTTGGTCGAACGAGCTATCACAAAATAGTTACATCGTTAGAAGCTTGTTTTTAGGGACAGTGCAGGGCTTTGCTGAAGAAGTGCTTCAAGGCAAAGCGATACGTTATGTCGACTGGGTGCTGCCTGGAATTCTCGGCATGAACATGATGTTTAGTTGTCTATTTGGTGTGGGTTATGTGATCGTGCGCTATCGCAAAAATCACGTGCTAAAACGCTTAAAAGCGACGCCTTTATCGGCATTGGAATTTGTCTCGGCGCAGCTGCTATCTCGACTTTTTATCGTTATCTTTATGTCTTCCATGGTCTTTATCGGCTGTGACTTAATGTTTGATTTTTACATGCTCGGCAGCTACTTCGACTTGCTACTTGTTGGTTTCCTTGGTGCATTTAGCTTGATTACTTTAGGTTTGTTAGTCGCTGCGCGCAGCAAAAGTGAAGAGTTGATTGGTGGGTTATTGAATTTAACGTCTTGGCCTATGATGTTGCTATCGAGTGTTTGGTTCAGTCTTGAAGGAGCACCAGAGGCGGTGCGAATTGCGGCAGATTTTCTTCCATTGACTCACTTGGTGTCGGCGGCGCGAGCAATCATGACGGAAGGAGCATCTCTTGCGGATGTGAGTTATCACATCACGATACTAGCGATTATGTCAGCAGCATTTTTAGCACTTGGCGCTTATCTGTTTAGCTGGAATACAGAACGATAAGGCTCAGCTGCTGGTTTGGTAATGTTTACTGGCGACTAAACCCGTGTTCAGGTGTTCGATAAGCTTGGTCAACTGGGTAATTTTGATATTACTCAGTTGGCGATAATCGAAGTAGGGGCAAATAATCACGCGGCGCTTTTCATCAAATGCAAAGAACTCGTTTAGCCAATGGCACTGTTGTGCTAAACCAAGTTTTGTCGCATACGTTTTCCCCATAATAATATGAATCTTGTCTGACGGTAGTGCGTCGATTTCTGGCTCAGAAAACAATAGGCATTGAGCGCTCTGGCTAGTGAGTAATTGTTCATCCCTCAGGTTTTGCCAAGTCTCAAATTGTAGTGGCTCGCGCTCAAATTCAAACTTCGCGAAGACATTAAACACTTTGCGCCAATGATTACCTGTTTGTTTGCCGATATCGGCGATTTCGCCATGCTTCATAGCATGCATATCATCAAGAGCTTCGTAGAAAGGGAGTGGTGGAATGTTCTCGATGTAAATATAAATAGGGGCAGCTAGAGAGCCAATGCCAACGTAATGCATATGTTTAAATGTAACCTAGGGTAATCGACGCTTTTAACAAGAGTCGTTAAAGCAAAGGCAATAAAAAAACCCGGATTGTACCGGGCTTTTGCAGAATTAGAAGGTTTTTAGCGCTTAAAACTCATCTAACATGTATTCCAACGAATCGTCGTATATCCTCAGTTCTTTTTCGAGTTGGAACCTCTCTTTCAGTTGTTCAATCTCACGCCACTTTCTTTTCTTGCTTGTACTTGTTTTCGACTTAGCTTGCTTATCGAACGAATCCAGTACGGCTTGGTTTTTATCCATGGAATGCTCCTTTTTTCTACAACTGCATAGTTTAAATATCACAACTGTCGGCATATTAAAACAACTTTTGTGACTTTTTTTTGACAGAAAGATGAATGTTTTTCATCCGATTTTTGTTGAAAAAAAACAATCCACTTATGGTTCAAGCGCTTGAGGAATGTTTGAGTGATATTTGAACAAAAAGAATTTTGCTAAGAAATTTGAGGAGGGAGAAAAGGCACTTCTGTCGACGCTAAAAGTTGCGTTACGTCGAACGAAGAAATGCCTTAGAAATTAATTTTTAGAAAAGTTCTGTTAGTTGACGTTCAAGCTTTTCTTGGTCAACAGCAAAGTTGCGAATACCTTCAGAAAGCTTCTCTGTCGCCATTGCATCTTGGTTCATTGCCCAACGGAATGCTGCTTCTGTAAGCGCAGGCTCTTCGCCTTGTACTGCTTGTTCTGGAGATAACTGCTTAACTACTTCTTCTGTGCTACCTGCTAATTCGTCCATTAACTGAGGGCTAATGGTTAAACGGTCACAACCTGCTAACGCGAGAACTTCACCAGTGTTTCTGAAGCTGGCACCCATCACTACAGTTTTGTAGCCTTTCGCTTTGTAGTAGTTGTAGATTTCAGTAACTGAAACGACACCTGGATCTTCAAGAGGTGCGTATTCTTTCTTATCCGTATTCGCTTTGTACCAATCTAAGATACGACCTACAAATGGTGAAATAAGGAAAACACCCGCTTCAGCACATGCTTGCGCTTGAGCGAAGCTAAAGAGTAATGTCAGGTTACAGTTGATGCCTTTTTTCTCAAGGATTTCAGCCGCTTTGATACCTTCCCAAGTAGAAGCAAGCTTGATAAGTATGCGGTCGTTGCTAACGCCCGCTTCGTTGTACATTGCCATTAGCTTTTCAGCTTTAGCCACGCTTGCTTCTGTGTCGAAAGAGAGGCGAGCGTCGACTTCTGTTGAAATGCGACCCGGAACGACTTTTAAAATTTCTAAACCAATAAGCACTGATAACTTGTCTGCAGCATCAATAACTTGTTGAGCGCTGTCGCTTGATTGTTCTTTTGCCCATTCACAAGCTTGCTCAAGTAATGGTTGGTAAGCTGGAATCGCTGCAGCTTTTAATAGTAAAGACGGGTTTGTTGTCGCATCTTGTGGTTGAAACTTAGCGATAGCTTCAATATCACCTGTGTCAGCAACGACCGTGGTCATTTGCTTAAGCTGTTCTAACTGATTCATGGAAATTCCTTAAGTTTTAAACTAAGTGATCGGTTAATGAAGAAAAATAACAACAACCAGCGAGCTTGTTGTTTATTTCTTAACCAATAACATATTTATGTTGCGTTATTTTTAACAAATTTTACAACGCCTGCCTACCCGTAAATAAGCGATATTGGCCTGTTTATGAAAAAATTGACCTTTTGGACAGGGAAATGCTTTTTAACGTCGTTTTTCAGCCTAACTTGCTGTGCTATAGTGGCTGTTTTTCATTTTACGGAATTTAGGCTTAGCTATGTTAATTGTTGTATCTCCCGCGAAAAATTTAGATTACGAATCACCATTGGCAACGGATAAAACCAGTCAACCAACAATGTTGACACATAGCCAAGAGCTTATTGACGTATGTAAAAAGTTATCTCCGGCAGACATTAGTTCATTAATGAGCGTTAGCGACAAAATCGCAGGACTCAATGCTGCACGTTTTGGTGAATGGCAACAGCCGTTTACCGCCGATAATGCGCGTCAGGCTGTATTAGCTTTCAACGGTGATGTGTATACTGGTTTAGATGCCGCAAGCTTTTCAGAACAAGATTTCGATTATGCTCAAACACACTTACGTATTCTGTCTGGTCTTTATGGCTTGCTAAAACCATTAGATTTAATGCAGCCTTACCGTCTTGAAATGGGCACCAAGTTAGCTAATGATCGCGGTAGCAACCTATATCAATTCTGGGGTGACATCATCACTGATGCGGTTAATGAAGCACTTACTGCACAGGGTGACGATGTTTTAGTTAATCTTGCGTCAACCGAGTACTTTAAATCAGTGAAGAAGAAGCAACTTAACGGGACTATCGTTACGCCAAGCTTCAAAGACTGGAAAAACGGGCAATACAAAATGATCAGCTTCTTCGCCAAGAAAGCGCGTGGTTTAATGGCGCGCTATATTATTCAGAACCAAGTATCAACGGTTGAAGAGTTAAAGGCTTTTGATCTTGCGGGCTATGGTTTCTCTGAAGAACTAAGTAAAGGCAACGACCTTGTTTTCACTCGTAAGCAAGAAGACTAATTGCTCGACTGCCTGTTTACTCACTTAAGCGAGTCGACCGCCAAGTTTTACCGTAGCGAAAGCGCAAAAGAAAAAGAGGTACGTTAACGACTTACCTCTTTTTTTGATCATTTTTTCAGTTTTTCTTTCACTTATCATCTTGTGCCATTAAGCTTTACTTAATGTGCTAAAAGACAGCTTTAATGTCTTGGCATCACTGTGCGTATTTATTTTACGTGCACCTACATTCTTATTTAAATTTTCATACAAAAGGAAGGGGTATGTTAACGCTATTGGCAAAGCTGATTAAAGCGCTAAACTCTGAAAGTTCACCTCGGCAGATTGCTGCTGCCATATCACTAGCGCTTATTTTCGCGCTGTCACCAATCGTGTCGTTACAGGCAGCGGTCGTATTGTTCATCGTGCTAATTATTCGTGTCAATCTAGCCTCATTCATCGTCGCGGCAACTTGCTTTGAGGGAGTGAACTTAGCGCTTTCTCATTTAAGCATCGCGATTGGCGAAGCATTATTAACAGGTGCTAGTGCAGGTATGTTTGCAGGTTTGTATCAATTTGACTGGTTTAAATTGGCGCAATGGCATCATACCTACAACCTTGGCTCGTTGGTGTTAGGTTTAGTGCTGTCACTTCCTGTTTTCTTTATTGCCAATGCGCTAGTGGCTAAATATCGTGAACATGTAATGGCCTATTTTGAACGATTAGCCATCGTTAAGGCGTTAAAAGCATCACGAGTTTTTCAAATTTACCAGCAATTACCGGTATCAGGAGACAGAGTCTAATGCGTTATTTTAGATGGCAAGGAGCACTGGCGTTTATCGCTATTTTAGCTTTGGTATTTGCATTCATTTATTTGTTGGCGGGGCCTATTGCTAAATTGGCCATCGAAAAAAGTGGTGCAGAGTACACAGGGGCTGAAGTTAATGTGGGCAAGGTAAACGTTGCGCTTAGTCCGTTTGTGCTGAATATCGTAGAACTTCAAGCTACAGATCCTAAAAAGCCTGAAAATAATATAGTCAGCTTCAAAGATGCGACCGTGAGTGTTGATCTTTGGCAGCTAATTTTTGGCCGAACTATTATTGATATGCTGGCGGTTAATGATCTCACTTTCGGTGACAAACGCCAAAAGATGGGACAAGTTTATCGCGCTCCGACAGATGCTGATCAAGCAAGCCAAAACCCTTGGGCTGATGAGGTTGAAATAAACCTACCAGATGTTAACGAGCTTCTGGCCAATGCTGATCTTAAAACAGTTAAGCGTGCGCAGGCTTTGGAGCAAAGCTATGCTGATGAAAAGGCAAAGCTCGAAGCGTTAAAAGCTGGTCTTCCAAGTAAAGAAAAGCTGGCTGAATACCAAGAACGCGTCAAAGCGCTATCGAAAATTAAAGTAAAAACGCTTGCTGATATTGAGAAGATAAAGAAAGAATTCGATGCGCTTAAAAAAGAGTTTAAAGCAGAAAAAGCTAAGTTAGCGCAGGCTAAAGAGCAAGTACTTGCATCTAAAACGCGTATTTCTGACGACATCAGTGCACTTAAGAATGCACCAGAAGAAGACTGGCAGGATATTTCAAGTAAGTATCAACTTTCGACTATCGAAACTGAAGATTTTGCACACATGATTTTTGGTGAAAAAGCGAGAGAGTATTATCAGTGGGCAGAGCTTATTTTAACGCATGTAAAACCATTACTTGCATCGTCTGGCGCAACAGATGTTGCTCTAGAAGAGCCAAGCACGGGCGGGCGATTTGTTCACTTTGATGAAGAGAATCCTCTACCTAGTTTTTGGCTGAAAAAGGGCAATGTATCGATAACACTGGCTGATACTAGCTATAGCATTAGTCTAGACGATATTACTCATCAACATTGGTTAATTAATAAAGCGTCAGCAATTGCTGTAAATGCTGATGACAGCGGTTCAGCAAATGCCAAACTTGGCACGCTGGCGGCGAAAAGTCAGTTTGAGCTGGATAGTGCTCAAGTGTTAAGTGCTGCTGGTGACTGGTCGCTTAGTCAATTTCCACTGGATGATATTGAGCTGCAAGAAAGTGACGCGATTAGCTTGTCGTTAGTTCACGCGCTGTTACAAGTCGTTGGTGATTTTTCTGTTGATGCTGGCGATCTTAAGCTAAATAGTGATTTCTCATTAACGGACAATGAATTTAATGGCGAAGCTAGCTCTAAACTCGCAAACGCTGTGCTTGGTGCTCTGTCATCAGCTGATTCACTCAACTTGAATTTGTCAGCTGACGGTAACTGGCAAAGCCCAGACTGGCACGTTAAATCTGAGCTAGATAAATTGCTAGCGGGAGCCGTTACAAGTCAGCTTAGTGGCGAGCTTGCTGGTTTTAAGAATGAACTACAAGCGGGTTTAACTGAGAAAATGGGTAATAGCTTAGCGTTAGGTGAGGGCGGTTTAACGCAAGCCTTAGATATCGAAGCGCTGCTAACCGATTCAGACAAGGCGTTTGAAAACTTGATGAAAAGCGATGTTGTTAAACAGCAACAGAAGAAACTTGAAGATAAAGCCAAAGACAAGTTGAAGGATAAACTTGGTGACCTATTTGGTGGTTAATCACTAAAAGCTAGTGCTATCGGGCTGGCTTAGGGGCTGTTTCTCCTAGGTCGCTCAAATGTAATCTGACCGTTATTGATAGAGCATAGATAACTGTCAGATTACATTTGAGCTTACAAGTCAGACTGCTTTTCAAAAAGCCCGCAAGTTAGCTATTGATTGTTAAGCGTAGTCATTATTCGTGTGCCTAGTTATTACTTACTTCGGTCGATAGGCAAATTCGATTCTATTGCCACTTGGCTCGCGTATCATCATATGCACGGTAGGCCCTTTTCCATTGAGTTCTGGTTCGAATTCAATAACAACACCGTCGACCTTCTTGAAACGTGCGGCTAACTCATCTAGAACGCTTCATTTAGCAACGGTAAGTGCTAAATGATGCAAGCCCACGTTGTTTTTTCGATCGAATTTAATGAATGAATCAGGGTTAGTCACTTGCCAAAGCGTCACGAATACTTTGCCATCGGTAACGAATGTTGCTGGATAATTTGGTCTGCCGTCTGCCGTCTGCCGTCTGCGACTCGCCAGCCTCAGGTATCAACAAAGAAGGCTACTGACTTATCTAACTTAGAAACTGTTAATGCCACATGATTTAAGCCTTGTGTCATTACTTTAGTGCTACTTTTACTCTCCGAGGAGTCGTTGAAAGCTAGACCTGTTGTTGAAAAACTAATCAAAATAATAAACATGTATAGTTTTTTACTCATCGATATTACCTTACTTATAGTTATGGGGAGTTGTGGACAATACGCTTGATAGCAAGCCAAAAAAGCTTGTACGCATTGTGATTTAAATACTTGCTACGAATTACACACTGTATGCATGGCAACGACTCTCTTGCTCCATTGACCAGTTCAAGTTCATAGACCCTTCGATAGGCATTGATTAAGTATGTGATGTCGTTATTTTTGCTGTACCTTCTAACGATTTATGCACGGGACATTTGTCCGCAATAACTAATAATCGCTGGCGGTCTTCATTGTTAAGCGCTCCTGTTAAGGTGAGCTTTCGTTCGAAATGATCGACTTTGCCAGTATTTTGCTCACAGCTTTCACATTCTTCTGCATGTATTTTATCGTGAATAACGTCTACTTGAATGTGCTCCAACGCAATGCCTTTTCTTCGTGCATACATTCGAACAGTCATTGAGGTACATGCGCCCAGTCCTGCGCTGACTAACTGATAGGGGGTTGGCCCGAGAAGATCACCACCGTAACTTTCGGGTTCATCAGCGACTAAGTGATGGCCAGCGGCACTAATATCTTGAAGGAGTCGCTCATCATCTGATTCACTAACTCTTACCACACCGTCTGGGGCATTCATCAATTTCGGCAACAGATCCACATTAATATAACGCTGTACCCAAGCTACAATGACATCAGAAGCATACTCAGCATCTTTCTCTTTGGTTAACAGATGGTCTGCATCATCTAACGTGACAAATCTTTTAGGGTGTTTAGCTATTTGAAAGATATTGGCAGCATTCTCGATGTGGACGGTTGTGTCCAGCGGTGCGTGAAGTATCAAGAGGGCCTTTTTCAGTGATGCAAGCTGTGTTTCCAAAGAAATGTTCGAAATGTCATCAAGAAATTGTTTTGTGATCGTAAGCGCGCGACCACCCAGATTTGCTTCGGCCTGTCCATTTGACTCAATGGAGGCCACATCCTGGGAAAAATTATGGGCAACGTGCTGAGGATTAGAGGGCGCGCCTATTGAAATAACTGCTTTGGCTTCCGGTATACTGCCTGCTGCCGCCAATATCGCAGCCCCGCCTAAAGAGTGACCAATAAGAAGTTGAGGTGCTTGATAGTTCTCTCGCAGATAGTTAGCTGCCAAGCGTAAGTCTTCGATATTTGAACTAAAGCTCGTGTTAGAAAACTCACCGCTTGAATGCCCTAAACCAGTAAAGTCGAACATCAGTACAGCAATGCCAAGCGACGCCAAACGTTGGGCAATTCTTCTTGCCGCTGGTATATCTTTAGAGCACGTAAAGCAATGGGCAAATAATGCAAATGCGGCAGGTTTTCCCGAGGGGAGGTCTAGCCTTGTTGCCAATACGGAGCCGTCATGTTCGATGAATTCCAAACGCTGTGTTTTCATTTATTCACTCCCCAATTTGTATATTAAGAAACGTATGTTAAAGAGTCGCGTATTTAAGCGATATTTACCCATGACACGCTTATGTTTCTGACGATTAGCTATTTAATAGTGCCAACAGTTTGCCGTTGCCTAGTGCAACTTGCAGGTCATCGTTTCCGCCAATATGCTGATCATTTACGAATATTTGCGGTACGGTTCTGCGCTGGCTTCGTTCAATCATTTCTTTTGTCTTTTTCGAGTCTGTGGTTATGTCGAACTCTTGAAATTCAACGTTTAGTTTCTTGAGTGTTCCTTTCGTTGCCATGCAAAATACACAGTAACCTTTACTATAAACTTCTACCTTGGCCATGAGGCCTCCTTTTTTAATTGGTTTGTTTTCAATTTATTTACTGCTTAGTGGCGGTCATTATGGCAAGGTTTGAACGAGCTCAATTAGGCAATAATCTATAATTTAGACCTGATTGTCTTTAAGTAGTCTTAACGAGGTATTAACCACTACCCTTAAACTCACTCGTTAGCTGGCTCAAAGTTAGAATATAGCTAACTTTCTGAACAATGATAGAGTGCTGAGCTTTTATAGGCGTATAGCCCCACTTGAAGTGCTTGGCTTATAGGAGTGGTAACAAATGACTTGCTGGAAACGCAATAGTGCAAGTATTCGTTTACTGCTTGTCAAACCAACCTATTGAAGCTTGTCATCTGCGCAAATTGTCCTTGCGACAGGACTGTTATCTGATTTAAGGTTGAAAATTAGGCTGTTAAGCTAAGAGTGCTAAAACAAGGAAGCTCTGTATTAAGCAAGTTATGCAAACTAAGGATGGTGTCATGAAAAAGTTGTCGTTGATGGTTGTAGTGCTTGTCGTGCTACTTATCGCGTATTTATTTAATCCATTTAACCAAGCATCCTTGAGGGTTAGCGCCTCAGACGAGGTTTTTACTGATAAAGAGCATTCACACTCAGAGTTTATTGAGGAAGCCATTCAAACTAGCGAGCAACCTCTACCTACCTCTTTAGAACCAAATAATGCCGGTAAAGCAGCTGAACAAAAGAAACCAGCTGAATTTAATTATGATATTGGTGCGCTTGAATGCGTAACGAATATTGCCTTCGACAATGAAGAGTATGAGCAGGAGATTGGAGATTATTTTTCTTCCCTTGCTGATGCTGAGGGTAAAGAACAACAGCTTTTGTATACTCTTTTTAGTCCAGCAGAAGATGACGAAAAGTCAAAGCAACTGGTTGATTACATCGAAAGCGGCAATCCCAGTGGCAGCGAAATTGTTGCACTCAATGCAATCGCCTCTTGTACCAACGCAGCAGAAACTCATTGCGATGAAAAATTCTTAAACCAAGTGGTTCAGTACGACACACAAAACGGTGTGATGTGGTTTTACCAAGCCTTGGCTTATTTGCGTCTGGGAAATCAACAAGCTGCTATCGCGGCAATTGCAGAGGTTCCCAAGTCACCATTTTTTAATGCAAGGATGGGGGAAGAAGCTTTACTGTATGCGGAGGCTTTGAATCAATCAGAGCGCGATAAATTCTCTATCAATGCATTTGCGGGTTTTCAACAAGCAATGATGAGAGTTCCTTTTTTCAGCGGCCTTACAAACTGGTGTAAAAACGAAACTAATGAGATGGCTATTGCTAATGCCTGCTTAACAATCGGCAGAGAGCTTAGTGAACGAAGCACTTTGACGATAGACAATATGATTGGTTTTACACTGCAAGAAAGTGCATATAACTGGTTACAAGATGATGTTGCGCTAGCAGATATAAAGGCTAAACAAGATTCATCACAGCAAATCAATGCAGATGACTCTTTTTTTGTTACATCTATCATGATTATGTTGGACGAGCGCCTCGCTAGGCGATGGCTAACTTTACTGGATAGTTATGGAGAGTATACGACTCAACAGATACTGAAGAAGGAAGCCAAAGAGCTTTATCAAAATGACCAGAACGTTATCTGTTCAACTATTTATAGTATTTTTGATTAACTTACTAACCTTTTCGCAAATGTTATCTGCTAATGTGCTTTACTAGTGTGTTGAGCTCAGCTGATTATGTTGTTGGTGTGTGCGCTATAATCTCAATGCGTATATTAAAGTAGGCGTAAAAATCGCTAAAACATGCCTATTTGTATCAATTTTGTACTAATAGTTTGTTTCTAATATGAATTCGATGTTAATTTAGCAACAGACGATTTGGCTGTGAATGCAGTTAATGACGGTCTATGTGATGTTTTTATGCGGGCTAGGGCTCTATTTAGTCAGTTGACTTATTGTTGTTATAGATGTGAGCAAGTTAAATGAGTAAAGCGTTAATTAAACAACTTATTGAAACATCGGTGCATACAGATGGGTTGGTAGAAACAGGCATCAAAGGTGCGTAATTGTTTCGAGTTACTGAATCAGTTCGATGTGCGCCAGCGGTTTATGAGCCGTCAATTACAGCGATAGTTAATGGTCGTAAGGAAGCTGTTTGGGATGGTACACGTCGTATATATGATTGCAGTGAATACATTTGTTGCACCATGTCAATGCCAGTGGAAACAGGCACTCCATGTGCGTCTATAGAAGAGCCACTGTTAGGTGTTTACATCAGATTAGACGTTAAAATGATGACTGAAATAGCACTTGAATTAGAGAACGTAAATGGGTCTCAACGTAGGCTGAAAACAGATGACTCTTACTCTGCAGGGTTGGGCTCAAATACCAATGACTCTGAACCACAAGGTTTCTCGCTAGCTCATTGGGATTTGGCATTCACTGATGCTCTGTATCGCCTGCTACAGCTGGTTGGTAATGATACGGATGTTCATATGCTGGCTGAAAGTCGGCTTCGTGAACTTTACTATGCAGTACTAAAAGGTGGGGCGGGGCAAGCGACAAGAGGCGCTTTTGGGGTTGGTAACGAAATCGCCCGCTCTATCAAGTTTTTGTCTACTTGTTTACATGAAGTTGTAACCATTGAGGATATCGCTGACCAAGTTGGAATGAGTCGCGCGGTGTTCCATCGTAAATTTAAACAAGCAACGAACATGTCACCTATTCAATTTGTAAAAGCGATGCGACTCAATAAGGCCGCTGTAAAAATTGCTTCTGGCATAAACGTAAATGTTGCTGCTATGGAGGTGGGTTACGCTAGCTCATCTCAATTTAGCCGTGAATTTAGGCGTATGTACGGCTTGTCACCTAAGCAGTGGAGCCAACATCAGCCACATCACACATACCAGCGATAATTACAGTATCAATAGCCTCCTTGTACCCAGTTTCGACTTGCAAGTTGCAATGCAGATTGCATTTTTCTTCTCCAAAACTCTCTATTTGGCTCAGCGCATAGACTACTTTTTCAACTAAACCTTTCTTTATATTGATTAATTTATCTTGGTGTTGAACTTGCGTTCCAAACCTACGTGACGATGTCGTTTACCACCAACATCGTCACATCAGGTTAACTTGCGTAAGGAGCGGTCCAATGAAACGTGTTAGTGAAAGTTTATCCAATCTTTTAATGCATATTACTCGGATGTTAGTGCTATGGCTGTCAATTGCATGGTTAACCTCTCTGCCAGCAAACGCTGGGCTCATTACTTATCAAACCCAAGATTACAATGGCGCTAGGCTTTTCACTGATTTACGTGATGAGTGGTTTGCGCTCGTTGGCGCAGGTGCGGTAGTTACCGATCGTGATATCCGTGAATTCAATCAAGTTTACTCTGGCAACCGAACATTCAATCGTTTGGTCCTCGATGTTGATATGGAGGGTTATGGCGAGTGGACATTAGATATTGGCCTTGATGCTGGTTTGGGTGTTCAGGCGTATTTTAATGACCAATCAATTTACAAAGACACAAGTGATATCTGGTGGAATTACAATTGGAATCATGGCGATATGGTTAATCTAAACAATCTCGTTATGCCGACAGGGGAGCACCGCGTTGAACTTTATTGGATTGAGATGTGTTGTAATGGCTTCAACAGTATTCGGCTGACAGATGAATTGAACAATACCGTGGCATTTCTGAGTGCAGAGGTGATGGCAAGAGCTCAAATCAGTGAACCAGATACTATTGCCGTGTTGGCCTTTGCGCTTATTTTTGGTGCTTCCACGAGGTCAATGCGACTGTTCAGAAAAGGTGAGAAAGACGCTAACAAATAGAGGAAGTGAGAGAGCTGGGAAGTGAGAAAGTCTCAAGCCACGAAACGACCTTACGTGTCACTGGCAAGTTAATTGAAAGTTTAACTTAGTGTAAAACCCAAAACACGTTGGAGAGTGCCAACGTGTTTTGGGTTTTATGTGTTTGATGCTTTATACCAATTACATAAAATTGGTATTAATGGTGAATCACACAAGCATATAGCGACTTACTTCTTCTTGGCCTTTTTAGTGGCTTTCTTCGCTATCTTTTTCGCTTTTGCTTTCTTTTGAGCCGTCGTTTTCTTAACTTTTGGCTTCTTCATTGGCACGCGAGCTTCTTTGTTTTTTGGACGCAATTCTTCGATCACGCGGCGTTGAAGTCGTTCTTTGGTATAACGTTCAATTTTAGCCACTGACGCCATATCATGTGCTTCTACAAGAGAAATTGCAGTACCTTTATTACCTGCACGTCCCGTTCTACCAATGCGGTGCAGATAAATATCGGCTTTGTATGGCATATCGAAGTTAATCACATGGGTAATGTCGTCGATATCTATACCGCGTGCAGCAACGTCAGTTGCAACTAACACACTAAGTTCGTTTGTACGAATGCGTTCAACAGCGCTGTTACGTTTGTCTTGCGGCATTTTGCCCTCAAGCCAAACACATGGAATATCGGCACCGTAAAGCTTGCCAGATAGAAACTGAACAGTTTCGCGCTTATTAGCGAAAACAACCGCACGTTCTACTTCTTCTTGTTTTAACACATTAAGAAGTAACTCGAGCTTGTGCTCTTTGTTGTCAGCTAAATGAATCCACTGATGGATTTTCGCTTTTTCTTTGCGCGAAGGGTTTGACTCTAGGTACACTGGCTCATTAAGGAGCTCTTTGGAGAACTTAATAACACCAGCGCCTTCTAGCGTTGCTGAGAACAACATAGTCTGTTTACGCCAGCGTGCTTCACCAACGATGCGATTGATGGTTTCAGCAAATCCCATGTCAAGCATACGGTCGGCTTCATCAAGAATTAAGATTTCAATCTCACGTGCATCAAACTGCTCGTTCTCAATGTACTCCATCAAGCGACCTGGTGTCGCAATCAGCATATCAGTAGTTGCTGTTAAAATATCTTTGTGGCTACCGTAGTTTACGCCACCTGTGATCACACCAGTTTTAATATTGGTGTGAGACGTTAATAACTCGTTCTGCTCGCTGATTTGCAATGCAAGTTCACGTGTTGGTGTTAGTACTAACACGCGAGGGAACCCAGGCTTAGTGCGCGGGTAGTCTAGTAAATGCTGTGCTGCAGGTAAAAGGAACGCGGCTGTTTTACCGGTACCTGTTGGCGCAGAAGCAAGAATGTCTTTACCGTCCATCGCCTCTGGCAGCACTAATTGCTGAATAGACGTGGGCTTTTTAAAACCTGCTTTTTGAATACCACCGATCAGATCTTGGTCTAAATCAAACTGCTCGAACATGGAAATTACCCATCAATAAGAAAATGACGGCGATTATATACGTTATTACTGCGTAAGTCGCGTAATAGAGGGGATTTAAAGGACTGGTTTTAGAAAAAAACGAGTGGATTAACGTCGTAGCTCACCAACAAATTCTTGGTTTGTTGATAGTGTTCTAATGCCATTTTATGGGTTTCCCTGCCGACGCCTGATTTCTTATAGCCACCAAATGCTGCATGCGCTGGATACATGTGATAACAGTTTGTCCAAACGCGGCAAGCTTCAATTTTTCGGCCCACGCGGTATGCGCGATTGGTGTCACGTGTCCACACTCCTGCGCCTAAACCAAATTCGGTGCTGTTAGCTAGCTTGACTGCTTCAGATTCATGTTTAAAGGTTGAAACAGAAATTACAGGACCAAAAATTTCTTCTTGGAATACGCGCATATCGTTTTTGCCGTAAAGCAATGTAGGTTTGACGTAGTAGCCATTATCAAGTTTATCGCCCAGTGCTTCAGCCTCGCCTCCCGTCAACACTTTTACGCCTTCTTTTTTGCCAATATCTATGTAGCTCATGATCTTGTCGAATTGTTCTTGTGACGCTTGCGCACCGACCATAGTATCGGTATCAAGTGGGTTGCCGCGAACGATCGCTGTTGTGCGTTCTACCACTTTTTCGATAAAGGCATTTTAGATATCTTCTTGGACAAATAAGCGAGAAGGGCAAGTACAAACTTCACCTTGGTTAAAGTAGGCTAGTACAGCGCCTTCGATACATTTACTTAAATACTCGTCTTCAAAATCTAAGACGTCAGAGAATAATAAGTTAGGAGACTTTCCGCCAAGCTCTACAGTTGATGGAATAATGCTTTCTGCTGCGCATTTTAAGATGTGACTACCGACAGGTGTTGAACCGGTAAATGCGATTTTCGCAATGCGGTTGCTGGTCGCTAATGCTTGACCAGCCTCTTGGCCATAACCATTAACAACATTTAAAACTCCAGCTGGCAATAAATCACCAATGAGTTCTAGTAACACGAGAATTGATGCAGGTGCTTGCTCTGCTGGCTTTATAACCACACAGTTACCAGCAGCTAGTGCCGGGCCAAGCTTCCATGCAGCCATTAAAATAGGGAAATTCCATGAAATAATTTGTCCAACTACACCTAGAGGTTCATGAATATGATAAGACATAGTGTGCTCGTCAAGTTCAGCTAAAGAACCTTCTTGTGCGCGGATACAACCTGCAAAATAGTGTGTGTGAGCCGAACTAAGTTCTTTGAGTGCTTCAAAATGCATGTGGGTTGTACGCCGCAAGCATTTCAACAAAATGTAAGATTAAAGCAGGCGGCGAGAATGATTGAACAAGGACACCAAATTACGGCGACTTGTTTTGATGTAGGTTTTAAAAACACGAGCCATTTTAGCCGCGCTTTTAAACAGTGCTTTGGTTCATCGCCTCATCAATATAAAGCGCGACATGCAAATACAATTGCCCATTAAGCTTGGGCAAGTACTCGCCTTATAGCTCGTCAAAAATTTCGGTAAGTTCTTGGTTTACTTGCAGACACCACTGGCTGATGCGTTCGTCAGATTTGTCGTATTGGTTGTCTTCATCAAGTGCTAAGCCGACAAATTGGCTTTTGTCTGCCGTTAGTGCTTTTGATGCTGCAAATTCATAGCCTTGATTAGGCCAGTAGCCAATTGTGTGTCCGCCTTGGGCTTCAACCACTTCGTGTAGCATGCCTAATGCGTCTTGGAACCAGTCGGTGTAACCAATTTGATCACCCATTCCGTAAAGCGCGACAATTTTGTTGGTTAAATTGATAGTTGCAAGTTCTTCCCAATGCGACTCCCAATCTTCTTGTAGTTCACCGTAATCCCACGTAGAAATGCCCAATATTACGATGTCATATTGGTTAATATCGGCAAGTGAAACGTCTTTGATATTGTTTAAATCAACGCGTTCTTCACCAAGCTCAGCTTGAATCTTTTCAGCAGCAATTTCGGTGTAACAGGTTGTAGAACCGTAAAAAAGACCAATTTTCATTAGGGATTGTTGCTCCAAAGGGGTTTAGTTTTCGTAGCTTATTAGTGCTAATACGCAGCTAATAGCGGCGCGAGTTTAGCAGATTCTGATGGGACTGTGCTAGCGCTAGCCAGAGACGTTTGCAATTTTATGAGTAAAACGGTAATTTTAGCGCTCGATTTAAGGTCTAGTTTACTAACTTATCAAATTTTTAATTTTCACATTGGAATAAAATCAATGAAAACATTGCTGTCAGCGGCGTTGAGCTTGGGGATGTTGGTTACTTCATCTTCAGTATTTGCAAAAGCACCAGAACAAGTACCTTCGAACATAGCAAGACCTGAAGCACAAGCCTTTAACGCAGAAGCAATCAAATCAGCGTTAGAAAGCAAAATTGAAATTAATGTCATGTCGGTTCGCCAAGCACCTATGCCAGGTTTGGCTGAAGTATTTACCGACCAAGGCTTGTTTTACAGTAGCCTAGATGGCAGCTATATCATCAAAGGTACTTTATTTGGAGTAGACCAAAAAGTATCAAATTTGACTGAATTTGCGTTAGCAGATTTGCGCGTAGAAGGCATGGGCAAGTTTAGCGATAGCATGATTGTTTACCCTGCCAAAGACGAAAAACATGTTGTTACTGTTTACACAGATTACACCTGTACATTCTGTCGTAAATTGCATGCAAAAATGGATCAGTACAACAAGCTAGGTATTACGATTCGTTACTTACCTTATCCTCGTTTTGGTATTTATGATCGTGAAAATCCGAGCGAATACAGCGAAAACTTCCAAAAGCTACGTTCGATTTGGTGTCACGAAGACCCTAATTTAGCAATGGATAAAGCGAAAGAGAGTAATGGTCAAAACATTGCGAGCCGTATATGTGAAGCGCCAATTGAAGCAAACTTCAATTTCGCTCGCCAAATCGGTGTAAGCGCTACGCCTGCAATAGTGTTTGAAAATGGCTTCTTATTACCGGGCTTTCGCGAGCCTGCTGACTTAAAAGCTATTTTAGAGACGTTATAATCGTTTCTATGTAAGCTTTTCAGAGATATTTTTTAGCTAAAAAGCCGCTTTGTTAGCGGCTTTTTTCTTATGTTAAAGCTGCGGTTATCTCGCTATTCTATTATTGATGTTAGTTGATGCAATTAAACGGTTCACTCCGGCATCAAGAAGTAGCTATAGCTGGAAACAAACTATGTTGACCCTCGGATAACATTCATGGACAAACAAATTATCAGACGTGAGCGGGTGAGTGATGAACACTTACCTAGCTCATATCACCCAGTACTCAAGCAAATCTATGCTGCACGTGGCGTTAAGTCAGAAACAGAACTTGCGCTGACGTTAAAAGAGATGATCGCAGTTGATGCACTTTCAGGTTTGGCAAAAGGGTGTGAGGTGTTATTCGATGCATTTCAACGTCAGGCTAACATTACCATAGTGGGTGATTTCGATGCAGATGGTGCGACTAGTACGGCCTTGATGATGGAAGCTCTTACGTTATTGGGTTCGCGTAATCATCGATTTATTGTACCTAATCGTTTTGAGTATGGTTATGGCTTAACTCCAGAGATAGTTGATATTGCGCATCAGCAGGGTAGCGAGCTAATTATTACGGTGGATAATGGTATCAGCTGTTTTGCAGGGATTGAGCGCGCGCAAACACTTGGCATTCAAGTCATCGTCACTGACCATCATTTACCGGGCGAGCGTTTACCGCCAGCGGACGCCATTATCAATCCTAATCAGCATGATTGTGGCTTTCCATCCAAGGCACTTGCTGGTGTTGGCGTTGCATTTTATTTCATGCTGGCGTTACGAAAGCACTTAAGAGAAAACCACTGGTTTACTCAGCAGCAACTGCCAGAGCCCAATTTGGCCCAGCTCCTGGATTTAGTGGCATTGGGAACAGTGGCTGATGTCGTTCCATTGGATGCCAATAATCGTATTCTGGTCTCTCAGGGCCTCAAGCGTATTCGTGCTGGTCGTACGCGCCCCGGTATTCAAGCATTAATTGAAGTAGCAAAGAGAAATCAAGAGCAGTTAGTTGCCAGCGATTTTGGCTTTGCTTTGGGGCCTAGAATAAATGCTGCTGGTAGATTAGATGACATGTCGTTTGGCATTAACTGTTTACTGGCAAGTGATTTAATGACCGCTCGCGCAATGGCTGCTGAGCTCGATGATTTAAACAAAGCGCGCCGAGAGATTGAACAAGGCATGCAGCAAGAGGCGGAGCGAGTACTTACCTCGTTAAAGTTTTCTGAAGATAACTTGCCGTTTGCCATTGCACTTTACCAGGCTGATTGGCACCAGGGCGTCATTGGTATTGTCGCTGGTCGTTTAAAGGAGAAGTTTCATCGGCCAAGTATTGTGTTCGCTAAAGCAGATCCTGATGACAATACGAATGACGAAATAAAAGGTTCGGCGCGTTCAATTCCAGGTTTACATATTCGCGATCTGCTTGAGCACATTGATAGTCAACATCCGGGTGTTATCCGAAAATTCGGAGGACATGCTATGGCGGCAGGACTTTCGATAGCGGCTAATGACTTTGAGCAGTTTAATCGTCTGTTTCAACAATATGCAGAAACGTGGCTTAGTAAAGAATCACTTACTGGGACAATCTTATCGGACGGTGAACTTGAAACAAATTTAATTAACATTGAATTTGCACACTATTTGCGAGAGTCAGGTCCATGGGGACAGTTGTTTCCAGAGCCAATGTTTGATGATGAGTTTGTTATTCTGCAACAGCGTATTGTGGGCGAGAAACATTTAAAGCTTGTGCTTGAAAAAAGCGGTGTTGCTTTTGATGCGATAGCATTCAATATTGATGTTAAACAGTGGCCTAATGCGAAAGCAAAAAACGCTCATGTCGCTTACAAACTTGATATTAATGAGTTTAGAGGTAAGCAGTCAGTGCAGTTAATGGTAGATCACATCAAGGCAATATAAAGCCTATTTGCGCTCTATCTTTGCTTTGTTATCGAATTGATTTAAAGTTGATATTTAGCTTTTAACGATAACCATTTATCAGATTGTTGAAGTGCTTTAGCGTATTGCTTAATGGTTTGTGTGGTTTGGCTATCAAGTTGGTGCAGTAGGATAGAACGTCGCTGGATAAAAAGTGGTTTTTTACTTTTGTGCAGCTGTGTTCGCATCGTAGGTTGCTGTTCAAGGTATTGCTCAAATACATATTCAGGCATCACAGCAAAATCGCCACGGCCAGCTAATACCATAATTAAACAAAGGTTTTCGTTTCGGCATGAATAACGCTTCAGTTTTTGAGCGTTAACTAAATCGTCAATCACATGATACTTGTAATCAACACGACCTAAAAACATCAATGATTTGACTCCGATCTCGTCAATCGAGACAGGGTTGTCTTTGTGGGAAATGGCGTAAACGCCTTCTTCAGCAAGTACAGCGGAATCTTCGAGCCCTGCGCCTTCGTCAAACCAAAACTTTAGCGAGAGAGGAATAATTAATGGCGTGCCTTTCTCTATCATAACCATCAGGCGTTTCTTGGATAGTCGCTGATATTTGAAGTCAATGGCAGGTAATTCCTCTTGCAATAATGCAGAAAATTCTTTTACTAGGCCGGCGTCGCCGATTTTGTAGGGTGGATAAGCCATATAATCAGCAATGACTATTTTATTGTCGGCCATGCTAAATTTTGCAATTAAAATTCCGCAAATTAATAGCAGTAATTTGATTGTTTTTAGCATCTTAGTATATCGTCCCAAAGCTCTATTCACCGCTGAATATTCCTTATTGAATATAGTCAATTCAGATTGTTTTACAAACCCATAAAAGCTACAATGGCCGACTTTATTTTTCGGCTGTATTCGAGTTTAACTTTCATGTTTGAAGTAAATCCTGTTCTCAATTCAATTAAGGATATTAAAGAGCGCACCTCAATGCTTAGGGGGTATCTTTGACTACGATGTCAAAGCAGAGCGTTTAGTCGAAGTAAGCAGAGAGTTAGAACTACCTGAAATATGGAATGAACCAGAGCGTGCCCAAGCGTTAGGTAAAGAGCGCTCAGCGCTAGAAGCTGTCGTTAAAACCATCGAAACGTTAGAAGCTGGGTGTGAGGATATCGAAGGCTTGGTTGAGCTTGCTGTCGAAGAAAACGATGAAGATACCTTCAAAGATGCTGAAGCAGAAGCTGCTGAATTGGTTGAGCAACTTGAAAAATTAGAGTTTCGTCGTATGTTCTCAGGTGAGCAAGACGAAAACGATTGTTATCTCGATATTCAATCTGGCTCTGGCGGTACAGAGGCACAAGATTGGGCTGAAATGCTGATGCGTATGTACTTGCGCTGGGGTGAAGCGCATGGCTTTAAAACAGAAGTTATCGAAGTGTCAGATGGCGATGTGGCAGGCATTAAAGGCTGTACCATTAAATATTCGGGGGAGTATGCTTACGGTTGGTTGCGCACTGAAACAGGTGTTCACCGTTTAGTACGTAAGTCACCATTTGATTCAAGTGGTCGTCGCCATACTTCATTTGCATCAGCATTTATTTACCCCGAGATTGACGACAATATTGAAATTGATATCAATCCAGCAGACTTACGTGTAGATACTTTTAGAGCCTCAGGCGCTGGTGGTCAGCACGTTAACAAAACGGATTCTGCAATTCGTATTACGCATATTCCAACGGGTGCTGTGGTTGCTTGTCAGAACGATCGCTCGCAACACAAAAACCGTGCGACAGCAATGAAGCTATTGAAAGCTAAGCTTTACGAAATGGAAATTCAAAAGCAAAACGAAGATAAACAAGCACTTGAAGAAGGTAAGTCAGATATTGGTTGGGGTAGTCAGATTCGCTCTTACGTATTAGATGACAGCCGTATAAAAGACTTACGCACTGGTGTTGAAAACAGGAACACCCAAGCCGTTCTCGACGGTGATCTCGATAAATTTATCGAAGCATCTTTGAAGTCCGGTTTATAAATATTGTTTAACGCTTAGTTATTAAAGCAACTTCTGCGTCAAATATGCTCACATAGATGTCTATGCTGAGCGTATTATCCTTGAATTAACGTTACTAACTTAACATTACAAACGTAGCGTTGATTCAATAATTAGTTTAAATGAATAAAAACTAAGTTGATTAATCAGCTTACTCACATTAACCAAGTTTGAGACTGAAAATGACAGACCAAGCAAATCAAGACGAAAATAAATTAATCGCCGAGCGTCGCGGCAAATTAGCGCAAATTCGAGAAAACTGCCCGGCTAACGGCCACCCAAATAAGTTTGACCGAAAACACTATGCGGCTGATTTACAGGCCGCACACGGTGAGAAAGATAAAGAGACGCTTGAAGCTGAAACTGATGTATACAGCATTGCTGGTCGTGTAATGGCTAAACGTGGTCCATTCTTGGTACTACAAGACATGACTGGTCGCATCCAAGCGTACGCTGATAAAAACGTACAAAAAGAAATCAAGGCTAACCTTGGTGGCGTGTTAGATATCGGTGATATCGTTGGTGTTACAGGTACTTTGCATAAGTCGGGCAAAGGTGACTTGTACGTAAACATGAACGAATACCAGTTACTAACTAAATCATTACGTCCGTTACCTGAGAAGTTCCACGGTTTACAAGATACAGAAACTAAGTACCGTCAGCGCTATGTTGATTTAATTATTAACGAAGAAACGCGTGACACGTTCAAAGTGCGTTCAAAAATTGTTGATGGTATTCGTCGCTTCTTGAGCGAGCGTGACTTTATGGAAGTTGAGACGCCAATGCTACAAACCATCCCAGGTGGTGCAACGGCTAAGCCTTTCGTAACACACCATAATGCATTAGATGTTCAAATGTTCATGCGTATTGCACCTGAGCTTTACTTGAAGCGTTTAGTGGTTGGTGGTTTCGAAAAAGTATTCGAAATTAACCGTAACTTCCGTAACGAAGGTTTATCAACGCGTCACAACCCAGAATTCACTATGATTGAATTCTACCAAGCGTATGCGGATTACCATGACTTAATGAACTTAACTGAAGACATGCTTCGTACACTCGCTGAAGAAGTAATGGGTACGTCAGTGATTCGCAACACGGTGAAAAACGCTGAAGGTGAAGTGGTTGAAGAGAAGTTCTACGACTTTGGCAAACCTTTTCTTCGCTTATCTATGGTTGATGCAATCCTTAAGTATGCTGAAGAAGGCGTAGTTACAGCTGAAGACGAAGCAGCACTTCGCGATCCTGAAAACAACTTCGAACAAATCAAAGCACTTGCAAAGAAAGTTCACGTTAAAGAAGGTGATGCAGCGAAAGTTTGGGGTCCAGGTAAATATATCTGTGAAATCTTCGAAGAAGTGGCAGAGCATTTACTTGATCAACCAACTTTCATTACAGAGTACCCGTGGGAAGTATCTCCACTAGCTCGCCGTAACGATGAAAACCCGTTTATTACTGACCGTTTTGAATTCTTTGTTGGTGGTCGCGAGTTAGCCAACGGCTTCTCTGAGCTTAACGATGCTGAAGACCAAGCGGCACGTTTCCGCAAGCAAGTGGAAGAGAAAGATGCAGGCGATGACGAAGCAATGCACTTTGATGATGATTACATCAATGCACTTGAGTACGGTTTACCGCCAACGGCTGGTGAAGGTATTGGTATCGATCGTTTAGTCATGCTATTTACTGATTCACCTACGATCAAAGACGTTATTTTATTCCCGCACATGCGTCCGCTAGCGGAATAGTTTGTACCAATAAAGGTATTGTCATTGAGAGAAAAGCACCTTAGGGTGCTTTTTTGTTTTAGCTGATTAGGTTATACTGTGCGCTTTTGTTTTTACCTAACGACGCAGATTTATATTGTCATCACTTAGCTTTATTCTCTGGCTAGGTTTAAATCAATTAATTAGGATTATGCAAAGGAACTGCTGATGAAATATTCCATTCTCTTTTCGCTAATTTGCGGCTGCTTATCTTTTACTAGTACTGCAAATGAATCCATCGAACTGTCACAAGAGCTTGCGGTAATTCAAGATGCAAAACCAATCAGGCGAGTGCCACCCAAATATCCAGTAAACCAGGCAAGAAATGGCGTTGACGGTTGGGTGAAGTTAAGTTTTATCGTTGAACCAGACGGAAAAACAAGTAACGCGATAGTCGAGAGTTCGTCGGGCATCAGTGCCTTTGAGCGTGAAGCATTAAAAGCTGTTCAGAAGTGGCAGTACGATCCTGCTATGGAAAATGGTAAAGCGATTCAGCAGTGTTACAACAGTGTGCGCATGGAGTTCTCCATGGGAAGAAACAAGCCAACGGTTTCAAAAAAGTTCTACAGACTTTACGACAAACTTGCCAGTGCGCTTGATGCTAAGGAAGCTAAAGATATTGAGGACTATGCTGAAAGAGTTGCTAAATATAAAATAAAAACACTCGAAGAAAGCCAATACAAATATACTATCCTGGCCGACTACTCCGAGTATGTTGGTGATAAAGAACAGCAACTTAGCTACTTAGATGCGGCGGCAAGTTTCTCTGGCGCCTCTGATTACTTTAAATACAAACGCGGACTGGAAAGTGTTGCCTCTGTTGGTTTAGAGGTAGACTCAAAAAGCTCTAGAGAAGAGCAATTAAGCGCTGTTAAAAAGCGAAGATATGCGCACATTGACAAGGTTCTCTTTCCAATTCTCCACAAAAAACTGGTGATTGAATTAGAATTTGGCCAAGTATCAGAAGCACTAAGAACCGTTAACGGTATACTCCTATTGGACTCTGCTAGTAACAATCAGGCTGTTTACAGTAAACAGAAGGCATTCCTGAAAGAAATTATTGATGGCGATAGACCAATCGTAACGTCCGCCAATATTGAAGAGAATCAGTTCTGGCACTATCGACTTTTGAGAAATACATTTCAGCTAACCGATATAAATGGTCGCCTCACTAAGCTTGATGTTCGCTGTCGTAACAAGCGTCATGTTTATACCGTTGATGATCGAAGTGTTTGGCAATTGCCGGAAACATGGCAGGGCTGCGGCGTTTATATCTATGGTGAAGATAACACCCAGTTTAAATTAGTTGAGTTGCCATCAGTACTCGCTAATCAAGACGCAAGTGACACCGAAGCAGCAAGCGACTAGCTTTTAGTAAATTTTTTCTGTGTATTGTGTAATAAATCCATTGTTCACCTGACTAGTAAGATTAGTTAGTTGAGAATAAGGGGGTTAACATGGAAATTTATCAATTATTTGAACTCGTCGAGAAGACATATTTAGTTATTCTGGTGGTGGGTACCGTTGTTGCATTGGCGTATGTCGATAAAAAATATCAATTGGGTCTGAGTAAGGGGCTCAATGGTAATTTTGTCGACTCAGGTTCAGCCAAGGACACAGGTGAAGATTTTAGTTGGTACAGTAATAGGAATGCCAAAGAGCATGCTTTTATGGAAAAGCTTTCCGAAAAAGATGCCGAAATAGCGTCCCTCAAAGAGCGGGTAGCGACTTTGGAAAAGATAGTGACAGATCCGGCAGAACAGCTAAAGCGCGAAATCGATAGACTTTAATCATAGTGTCTCTAGTTTCTGGTTTTGAGTAACAAGGTGTTTAGCGCAAATAGCATTTGGACAATATCAACAGAATATCCTGTGACACTTGGTGAAAATAAGTTGTAAAAGCACTCGCCATGGGCGGGATTTCGCGCTAGTGTTTAGCATGTATTACATTTTTAACGCGATAAGAATAAGGTTATAGGGAGAAAACAATGGCGTTTGAAGTTAAGTTTGAATTAAAAGATTCTGATCTTGATCATTTTAGAGCAGTGATGGAAAAGGCTGCAGCAGGTGCTTCAGGGTTATCAGAATCTGAAATTCTAACTAAAGCAAAAGAGCTAAGTGCAAATCTACAAAACGATGTTCCAGAGTTTGTAGTAGAGCGTTTGCGTAAACTTGAAGTACTGGTTGCTATGGTTGAAGATTCTCAATGGCAATTAGAAGGTGACGAGCGAAGTAATGTACTAAATGCGTTAGCTTATTTCAGCGATCCAGAAGATTTAGTACCTGATCACATCCCAGCATTAGGCTTCTTAGATGATGCCATTATGATTGAATTAGTGGCTGAAGACTTACAAGATGATGTTGAAGCGTTTGAAGAGTTCTGCGCTTACCGAGAGCGTGAGCAAGCTCGTTCAGGTGATAAAGAAATCACGACTGATGACTGGCTAGATGCTAAGCGCAGAGAGTTACACAGTCGTATGCGTAATCGTCGTTCAGCACGTCGCGGTGGTGGCTCAGGTTTCCGCTCTATCTTCAGATAGTTTTTAAGCGGTCGCTTAGTTAGTAAAGTAGATTAAAAATTACACAATAAAAAAGCCTAACTCTTTAAGAGTTAGGCTTTTTTATTGATTGTTTTGCTATGAAGTAAGTAAGACCGTTTTGTAGCATAGGCCTTAGATAACCTAGAATGTTACTTCTGCAAGATTAGTGGTAAGTTAGCCGCAGCAACTTTCACCTTCGTTTTTGTCATTACTGTCACAGCAACTTTCTTCACTGTGAACATGGCCATGCTCAAGCTCTTCAGCGGTGGCTTCTCGCACGTTTAGAATTTCAACATCAAAGTTAAGGTCAATACCCGCAAGTGGGTGATTACCGTCAACGGTGATTTCGTCGTCTGTAACGTCAACAATAATAACTGTTTGCTCGCCTTCGTCAGTAGTCGCTCTCAGTTGTGTGCCTACTTGTAGGTCTTCAACCCCTTGCATAAGTTCTTTAGGAACTGTTTGAACTAACTCATCAAAGCGCTCACCATATGCGTCTTTTGCTTCAACAGCTACTTCGAATGTTTCGCCTGCTTGTTTGCCGTCAATTGCATCTTCCAACCCCGGAATGAGGTAGCCTGTCCCCTGGATGACTTCCAGCGGTTTGTGATCGTATGAGCTGTCAATTAGCGTGCCTTCACTGTCAGATACGGCATAGTGAAGTTTAACGACTGCATTGTTTGTAATTTTCATAAATTTTCCAATGTTAAGCAGATGGATAAGTAACAGGGGTTAAGGACAGGGCTGCGAGCTCACTCCCTTTTAGCCTTACTTTATTGTCAGTTGTTAAGTCATTTGCAACAACTGCTTGAAGGTAAATTGTACCATCATCTGCATGGTAATAATGTAATATTTCGCCTGCGCTACGCCAGTTTTCACCCAGTTGCTTTTCGAGGTGAGTTACCGTTTCAGGTAACTGTTCAACACTGCCTGTAAAAAGCGCCATCATTTTCTTGTTTTTGCCCAAATACTGCATTCGAGCGACGGTTTCTTGCCCAATGTAGCAACCTTTAGTGAAGCTGATGCCATCTAGTTTATCGATATTTATCATTTGCGGCACATACTGAGCCACTGTACTTTCGCTAAGTAGTGGGGCACCTGTTGAGAGTTCCAATAGGCTCCAAACTGATTCCGAGAGCTCTGGCGCGTCAATTGATGATACTAGGTCATTAATGACGGATTCTGTTCCAGCCAACAGGAAACGTTTTTGACTAGCATCTAAGCAAACAATCGTTAGTTCGTCATTAGCTGTCACTTTGTTAGTCTCAGCCGGCAACTTAACCCCTTTGCTCGTTAGAATCGTCGAGCTATTCTCGCCTTGCAAACAAGCGAAATGAACATCTGAAGCTTTTTCAATATCTACTTTAGCAAATACACCAAACTTGCTTAATTCTGCCAACGATTTATCGATGCTACTTTTTACTTGGGCTAATAAAAATGCACCTTGATGGCTAAATAATCTGAAGACCGATAATACTTTTCCTTTCGCATCACAGTGTGCTCCGAGCGTTAGCGATTCTTCAGTGTGTTGGTTAATGTCGCACGTAACCTGGCCTTGCAGATAACTTGCTTGTTCCTCGCCATGAAGTCTTATCGCTGATACTTGGGGTAGTTTGATGACAAAGTCAGCTGGAAGGTTTGCTAAATTAGGATTTTTGACAGTCATTTACTTAGTCTATTGGGCTCTAGATAACATACAAGTATAGGCAGATTGAAAAAAAACAAGCTAACAGTGCGATTTTGTTTGAGAAATTGATAGAATGTTTCTAGACTTTGAAGATAGGAAAAATTATGTCATTAGCGAAAAATAAAGCGCGACTAAAATGGGCATGTCGTCGCGGAATGTTAGAACTCGATGTGCTGTTTATGCCATTTGTTGATGAAGCTTATGATGACTTAACTGACCAGCAAAAAAGGGAATTTGAGCGGTTGTTAGAGTGCGACGATCCCGAGCTTTTTGCCTGGTTTATGGGACATGAAACCTGTGAAGACCAAGCACTTAACGAAATCGTACAGATCATTCTTAACCGAATCAAAGTGTAGTATCTCGTTTAACCCCCTTGCTTATGGATGGTTGGCAGCAATTCTGCTGTCGACGGTCCTTATCTTTTCTGCTTTATACTTATCCACTGACATCGCGATAGTCTTCTGGCAGTTGCTCGCTATTCTGCTTATTATTGGTGCGGTGCTCATACGGGTGGTATTGATAAATGGCTCAGGCCAAGAAATTACGATAACTTGTTATTTACCGGTAAATCAGGTGTTTGTTAAAGGTAGGTATTATCAATTAGCGGCGAACAGTCGTTATAGTTTTTTCGGATTTTGGTTAATATTAGAGCCCGTTCACGAACACCAAGTGGTACCAAATGAAAGCGCAAATTTGAATTCTGCCGGTTCTAACAATGCTGTCAATTCTACCAATGAACAGGCCCGCTTGTTTTTGCCTCGTTATCAGCTTTCTCGCCAAGCTGTTGCATATTTAACGTTTCTAACCAGTGCCGCTCAACATTGAGCGACTCTGCTTATGCTTACGAATTAGCTTTTTGGCTTAATGAGCTGAGGTTCAATCAACTAAGACTAAATAATCTAAGGCTAAATGACCTAGGGTTCAACAATAGTAGGGCCAGTTTGTTCGGCTACGTCTGGGTAGTCTAACGTGTAATGTAGGCCGCGGCTTTCTTTACGTTGCATCGCACTTCTTATGATTAACTCGGCGACCTGTACCAAATTACGCAGTTCCAGCAAATTATTACTTACCTTAAAGTGTAGGTAATACTCTTGAATTTCTCGCTGCAATAATTCGACCCGGTGTAATGCTCGTTCCAGTCGTTTGGTCGTGCGAACAATGCCAACATAGTCCCACATAAATAAACGGAGCTCATGCCAGTTATGTTGAATCACGACTTCCTCATCAGAGTCAGTAACGCGGCTTTCATCCCACGCAGGAAGCTTGAGATACTTTTCATTGGTTTTGAGTGAGGTCTCAATATCAACGGCCGCTGAACGAGCGAACACCAAGCATTCTAACAATGAATTGCTTGCCATACGGTTTGCACCGTGCAGCCCTGTGTAGGCAACTTCACCGATAGCATAGAGATTGTTTACATCTGTTTGGCCTTGCTTATCGACCATAACACCACCACAGGTATAGTGTGCAGCAGGGACAATTGGAATTGGCTGAGACGTCATATCAATACCAAGTGACAAAGTCTTTTGGTAAATCGTAGGAAAGTGCTGTTTGATAAAATTTGGCGATTTATGACTAATATCTAGGTACATGCAGTCAGCACCCAAACGTTTCATTTCGTAGTCGATAGCTCGAGCGACAATATCTCGAGGGGCAAGTTCTGCGCGCTCATCAAACTCTGGCATAAAGCGACTACCATTAGGCCGTCTTAAAATAGCTCCTTCACCACGTAATGCTTCTGTCAGTAGGAAAGTACCTGCTTCTGGGTGGAATAAACATGTCGGGTGAAATTGGTTAAATTCCATATTGGCGACACGACAGCCGGCACGCCAAGCCATTGCAATGCCGTCACCACTGGCAACGTCTGGGTTTGACGTGTATTGATAAACTTTACTTGCTCCACCTGTTGCTAAAATAGTCTTGCGGGCATGAATACTCTCGACTTTCTCGCTATTGCGGTTCCAAATATAAGCACCAATACAGGTTTTTTTACTATCATCAGATGGCTTGTTAATAAGGTCGATAGCGTTGTATCGCTCGAATACGCGAATGCGATTGTGTTGTTTAATACGAGTGACTAACGTCTCTTGAACCGCTTGTCCGGTCGCATCAGCTGAGTGCAAAATGCGACGGTGGCTATGTCCACCTTCTCTCGTTAGGTGATATTTAGTATCGCCATCTTCAGAATCTTCTTGGTCAAAAGCGACTCCCTGCTCGATGAGCCACTCTAAGCATGCTTTGGCGTTTTCGGCGGTAAAACGAACGACATCTTCATCACAAATGCCGGCACCAGCAATTAATGTGTCGTCTACGTGAAAGTCGATACTGTCGTTTTCATCAAATACAGCGGCAATACCGCCTTGGGCATAAAATGTTGAGCCTTCGTTGATAGGCCCTTTACTCAGTACTATCACATCAGCAGTTTTAGCTAAGTGCAGAGCAAGGGTTAATCCTGCCGCGCCACTACCGATAATTAAAACGTCACAATTATGCTGTTTATTCATTGATTTACCAGTATCTATTGTCGCCAAAAGACATTAAAAAAGATGTCTATTAGCGTTTTTTCGGTTACTCTAATTAGAAGCGGATTCTAACGTGTAATTGGTATAGGGAATAGTCATTACCTGCGCATATTTTAGGAAAATTGAATTTTTTCTAAATTTCATAGAACTTTCTGAAATATGCATAGTCATAACAGGTGCGTTTGTCTTGAGCCAGATGTAAGAAAAGTAGTTTTTTAGGAGAATTGGCTCACATGAGCGAACAAATAGTCGATCAGGAACTGGTCGAGCGTGTACAACGTGGAGACAAAGGTGCTTTTAATTTACTTGTAAAAAAGTACCAAATTAAAGTTTCCAGCTTGGTTGGCCGTTATGTAAAAAACCAAGCAGATGTTCCTGATATTGTACAAGAAGCTTTTATTAAAGCTTACCGTGCTTTACCAAACTTTAGAGGTGAAAGTGCGTTTTACACATGGTTGTATCGAATAGCTGTTAACTGTGCCAAGAATCATATGGTTGCTGGCAGCCGTAAGCCTCCTAGTAGTGATCTAGAGGTTGAGGATGCTGAATTTTATGAAGGTGGCAGTGCGTTAAGAGAAAATGCTTCTCCTGAGCGCATGTTGTTGACAGACGAAATAAAAAGAGTCGTTTTTGAAACGATGGAGCAATTACCTGAAGATTTGCGTTTAGCAATTAACTTTAGGGAAATTGAAGGGTTAAGTTACGAAGAGATTGCCACCATTATGGAGTGTCCCGTTGGGACGGTTAGGTCTCGTATTTTTAGAGCCCGCGAAGCAATCGATAAAAAAATAGGCCCGCTACTTCAGCGCTAATTTTAAGGTATTTTTTATGAGTGAAAGTAAGTTTGAAACTGTATCTGCATTAATGGATAACGACCAGCAGAACATTGAAGAACTTGACCGCGTAAGTGAAGATGAACAACTCGCTGAGCGCTGGGAGAATTATCATCTGATTGGCGATATTTTAAGAGACGATGTACCTGATACTATCGTTCCTGATTTATCGGCACAAATTGCTCAAGCGATTGCTGAAGAACCAACCGTTTTAGCGCCTAAAAAGTCGAAAAGTCGTGAGCTGTTTACCGCTGCAAAAGCAAAGGTTGTTCAGTTAGGCAAACCGTTTGGCCAAGTGGCAATTGCTGCATCAGCAGCAGGTCTGATGATTTTTGGTGTACAGCAAACAAATGTTGCTGAAAACGACACCGTAGCACCTATTCCAAAGGTGATTAAAACTATGCCATTCGGTGGTGTTGCAGACCCAGTAAGTTTGAATTACCAAACTCCAGATCGCGAAGCACAAAAGCAAGCATACATTCAGCAACAAAGACGTTTCCAAGCTTTACTTGCTGACCATAACCAGCAAATTAAATTAAGTGCTGTAAACAAAGATGCTGCAAAAGAAGAGCAAAAGGTAGAAGAAACCGCTAAATGAAATTAATCAGTAGTTTGTTATTGTTGGTGAGTGTAAGCTTACCAACAATGGCAATGGACAACGAAGAAGCCGAATCTTGGATTGTTCGCCTTTCAGAGTCGTTAAATCAATTAAACTTTAACACATCGTTCGTCGTTGTTAAAAACAATCAAGCCGAGCCTTACCACTGGTTTCATGGCGTTGATGGCGAGACTGGTGCTGAACTTGAAATTCTTTCGCTACTAAATGGTCCGCGTCGGGATATCTTACGTCGTGGTGACGTAGTCAGTTATATTGAACCTGAATTACAACCATACTCTGTTAACTCTCCGCGCATCTCGGGACCAATTCCTGCGATTTTTAGTCAGGATATGACTACCTTGGTTGATAATTACGAATTCAACGCAGTTGGTCGTAGCCGCGTACTGGGTAAACCAGCTCAATTAATTCGCATTGAATCACGCGATGAACATAGATTTGGCCATTGGTTGTGGTTAGATATGGAAACTGGCTTGCCATTAAAGATTGCGTTGTTAACGCGTAAAGGGCAGTTGTTGGAGCAAGTTCAATTTACTCACCTTGTTATTTCCGAACAGCCTGCTGAGAGTTTACAGCAATTGAAACAAGCAGACCTTCCACCAATTCTCGCTTTGCCGCAAGCAGCGATGAACAATTTTAATTGGCAAATTGACTGGTTGCCGCCTGGCTTCAAGAAGGTGAATAGCAGCAGACATCGTATCGCTCACACTAAACAGCCTGTCGAGTTCATGTTATTTAGTGATGGCCTTGTAGAAGTTTCAGTCTACGTGAATCCTAGCCAACAAAGTCAACGACCTGTAGAATATGTGATGAACGGCGCTACCGTGGTGTTAAACCAAGTCGTCAATAATGTGGAAGTAAGTGTTGTTGGTAAAATACCGTCGAACACGGCTAAAGCAATCGCAGATTCAATACAAATAAAGGCATCAACAGCGCCTTAATCGAGGTTTGTCCTTGGAAGAATTGGCAAAAGTCATTTCAGTGCATGACCAACACGTAGTTGTGCAAAGTCTTGTTAAATCTACCTGCAGCAGTTGTCAGCAAGTTGACAACTGTGGCACAGGCATTGTAGCAAAAGCTATTCCTCAGCAAAAAATGACCTTGGAAATAGCGACAGATTTGTCGCTAGATGTCGGCGACGAAGTGTTAATCTCTATTCCAGAAGAAGCTATGCTGTCTGTTGCATGGCGAGTTTATTTGTGGCCACTGTTGGGTTTGATAATAGCTGCAGGCGGCGTTCAATATTTGATGTCGCAAGGTTTGTTTAATAGCGAGCTTATGGTAATGCTTGCCGGTGGAATTGGTGCATTTGTCGGCTACAAAATCAGTAAAACACAACTAGAATCAAGTGACGCCCATCAAGCATTGCAACCGAAAATAACGCAGAAAGTGATTAACACTCGCCAGTTAGCTTGATGCTTTATTCACCATTAGCGTGATATTTAGCAACAAAATATAGCCCCAGCGCGGTAAATTAGCTAAAATCTCGCCATTCCAAATTTTGAATCACTTTTTAGCAATCTCAGTTTATGAAACATATCCGAAATTTTTCCATTATTGCCCACATTGACCACGGTAAATCGACATTATCAGATCGATTGATTCAGCATTGTGGTGGTCTGTCCGATCGTGAGATGGAAGCGCAAGTTTTGGATAACATGGACCTTGAAAAAGAGCGCGGCATTACCATCAAGGCGCAATCAGTAACCCTTGATTACAAGGCAAAAGATGGTGAAACCTATCAACTTAACTTCATCGATACCCCAGGGCACGTTGACTTTTCTTATGAAGTGTCACGTTCGCTTGCGTCTTGTGAAGGTGCATTATTGGTTGTTGATGCTGGCCAAGGTGTAGAAGCGCAGACGGTAGCTAACTGTTACACAGCTATTGAAATGGACTTGGAAGTTCTTCCAATTCTAAACAAAATTGATTTACCACAAGCCGACCCAGAGCGTGTTTGTGAAGAAATTGAAGATATTATCGGTATTGATGCGACAGGTGCTGTGCCATGTTCAGCAAAAACAGGTATTGGTATTGAAGATGTTTTAGAGTGCATTGTTGAGAATATCCCAGCACCAGAGGGTGATCCAGATGCAAATCTTCAAGCGCTTATCATCGATTCGTGGTTCGACAACTACCAAGGCGTTGTATCACTAGTTCGTGTTATGAACGGTGAAGTGAAGAAAGGCGATAAAATGGTTGTTATGTCAACTGGCCAAACACACATCATCGATAAAGTGGGTATTTTCACGCCGAAGCAAACAGAGACTGGCGTATTAAAAACGGGTGAAGTAGGTTTCATCATTGCGGGCATCAAAGAGATTCACGGTGCGCCGGTGGGTGATACCATTACCATTCATAAGAAAGAGGCTGAAGCGCCACTTGCTGGTTTTAAGAAAGCACAACCACAGGTTTACGCAGGTATCTTCCCAATTAGTTCTGACGATTACGAAAGCTTCCGTGATGCGTTGAACAAGTTAAGCTTGAATGATGCTTCTCTTTTCTTCGAACCAGAGAACTCATCTGCACTAGGCTTTGGTTTCCGCGTTGGCTTCCTTGGCATGTTGCACATGGAAATCATCCAAGAGCGTTTAGCTCGTGAATACGACCTAGATCTTATCACTACGGCACCAACGGTAAATTACGAAGTAGAAACGACAAAAGGTGAGGTATTGTCGGTTGATAACCCAGCAGACTTACCACCAGTTAACGAAATTGCGGAAATTCGTGAACCTATCGTTCAAGCGAATATTCTTGTGCCGCAAGAGCATTTAGGTAACGTTATTACACTGTGTATTGAAAAGCGTGGTGTACAGAAAGACATTATTTACCATGGTAACCAAGTCGCCGTTACTTATGAGCTACCTATGGCGGAAGTCGTGATGGACTTCTTTGATAAATTGAAGTCGACCAGTCGTGGTTACGCATCACTTGATTATTACTTCATCCGCTTTGAAGCGTCAGATATGGTGCGTGCGGATGTCATGATTAATGGTGACCGCGTTGATGCTTTAGCTATGATCACTCACCGCAGTAACTCAGTAGCGCGTGGTCGCATGTTAGTTGAAAAATTACGTGAACTTATTCACCGCCAAATGTTTGATATCGCGATTCAAGCTGCTATTGGTAACAACATTATCGCTCGTACTACGGTTAAACAGTTGCGTAAGAACGTAACGGCGAAGTGTTATGGTGGTGACGTAAGTCGTAAGAAGAAATTACTACAAAAACAAAAAGAAGGTAAGAAACGCATGAAGCAAGTGGGTAATGTTGAAGTACCACAAGAAGCGTTCTTAGCCGTACTAAAATTAGAGAATTAGGACCTTCATGGCTGTTTATTTTTCATTATTCCTTGTTGTTGTTACGTTAGTAACCGGTATTGTTTGGCTTGCTGATAAGTTCTACTTAGCACCACAACGCAAACTCAAACTTGCTGACGCTATGGCGGAAAGCGATGCGGAGCTATCAGAAGATGTCAAAGCGAAAATCGAGGAACCGTCTGCACTCGTTGATACTGCAGTACAAATTTTCCCTGTTATCGCATTTGTACTCGTATTGCGTTCATTCCTTTATGAACCGTTCCAAATACCTTCTGGGTCGATGATGCCAACACTACTTGATGGCGACTTCATCTTGGTGAATAAGTTTAATTACGGCCTAAAAGATCCGGTTGCTCGCAATAAGTTTGTGGATGTTGGTTTACCTGAGCGTGGCGACATAGTGGTATTTAAGTACCCAGTTGATGAACGTATCGATTACATCAAGCGTGTTATTGGCGTGCCAGGCGATCGCATTATCTACCGCAATAAATCTTTGTATGTTAAGCCTGCTTGCCAGCCAACTGATGCAGCATGCCCTGAGTTTGAGCAAGTTGTTCAGGATTTTGAAGCTAAAGGCGAGTACATGGATGGGGGTCGCGAGCTAACGCGATTTACGTCAAATATGCCTAATAAACGTCACGAAATCTTAGTGAATACTTATACATTGCCAAGAACTGCACATTATTTCAGGCAGCCGGGGACACAGCGTGATGAGTTTGTTGTACCACAAGGGCAGTACTTCGTTATGGGCGATAACCGAGATAATAGCTTAGATGGTCGATTCTGGGGTTTTGTGCCAGAAGAGAATCTAGTTGGCGAGGCTGTCGCGATCTGGATGAGTTTTGCGTTTGAACGCGGTGAAGAAAGCTGGGTGCCAGATTGGATGCCAAGCTGGATTCCTTCATCAGTTCGTTTTTCACGTATCGGTGGAATTGAGTAGTGATTAGAAATACGCCAGAAGCGCTTGTGCGATTAAGCAAGCGAATAGGCTATCAGTTTAAACAGCAGTCTATACTCATACAGGCGCTTACTCATCGTAGTGCAAAAGGTGAGCACAACGAAAGATTAGAGTTCTTAGGAGATTCTATTCTTGGTTTTGTCATTGCTGAGCAACTTTTCCAGCAGTTTCCTAAAGTGAGCGAAGGCGATCTAACCCGCATGCGCTCAAGCTTAGTTCGCGGTGTAACGTTGGCAGAAATGGCTCGAGATTTTAAATTAGGTGAGCACCTCATCTTGGGACCAGGTGAGAAGAAGAGTGGTGGTCATCGACGCGACTCCATTCTTGAAGATGCTGTCGAAGCGATCATCGGCGCGATTTACCTTGATTCAGACATCGAGAATTGTAAAACGTTAGTGCTAAAGTGGTTCTCACCGCGTCTGAGTGAAATTAAGCCGGGTATCACGCAAAAGGACCCTAAAACTCGTTTACAGGAATATTTGCAGGCAAGGAAGATCCCACTACCAAATTACGAAGTGATTGATATTAAAGGTCAGTCACATGATCAAGAATTTACCGTCAAGTGCAGTACGGACATTACCGCTGAAGATATTGTTACTAAGGGAACTAGTCGCCGTAAAGCTGAGCAAGCTGCAGCAGAAAAAGTATTGGAGATAATCACCAATGACAGCAACTAACCCTCATTGTGGCCTGATTGCCATTGTTGGCAGACCTAATGTCGGTAAGTCAACGTTACTTAACAGCTTACTTGGCCAAAAAGTTAGTATTACATCACGTAAACCACAAACGACTCGTCATCGTATTCTAGGTATATTGACGGAAGACAATCACCAAGCGGTACTTGTTGACACTCCAGGCTTACATTCAGAAGAAAAGCGCGCGATTAACCGATTAATGAACAGAGCTGCGAGCAGTTCTATCGCGGAAGTGGAACTCATTGTATTCCTTGTAGAAGGAACACATTGGACTGCGGATGATGAGCTTGTACTTAAGAAAATTAAGCAAAGTGGTGTACCTTGTATTCTTTGTATCAACAAGATTGATAACGTTCAGGATAAAGAAGCTTTACTGCCGCATTTACAAAAACTTGGGGCAATGCACGAGTTTAAAGAAATAGTCCCTATTTCAGCATCGAAAGGTGACAATGTAAAAAAGATCAAAACTCTCTGTTTTGAAGCATTACCAGAAAGTGATTTTTGGTTCCCTGAGGACTACATTACAGATCGTTCAAGCCGTTTTATGGCATCAGAAATTATGCGTGAAAAGTTAATGCGCTTCACAGGTGACGAGTTACCTTATTCAACGACAGTTGAGATAGAGCAGTTCAAGCAGGATGCAAAAGGTGTATTACATATAAATGCGCTGGTGCTTGTTGAGCGAAATAGCCAGAAGCGTATGGTTATTGGTAATAAAGGCGAGAGATTGAAAACGATTGGTCAGGAAGCGCGACGTGATATGCAAGAGCTGTTTGGTCAGCAAGTGTTTCTTGAAACATGGGTGAAAGTTAAATCTGGTTGGGCAGATGACGAACGTGCACTTCGCAGCCTTGGTTATGGTGATGATTATTCAGGCTAGGCGTTGAATTGTTTCCTATAGAGCAGGCTGCATATTTACTTCATAGTAGACCGTACCAAGAGCATAAGGTCTTGGTTGAGTTTTTAACGCAAGATGAAGGAAAAGTCGCTGCCGTTGCATATGCAGGCAAGACGCAAAAGTCGAATAAGAAAGCATTACTCCAACCTTTTATTCCCCTTAACATCAGTTTTAAAGGTAAGCATCAATTAAAGTCGCTTACCTTAATTGAGGCCACATCAAAGTCCTCAGTCCTTAATGGGCAGGCGCTTTATTGCGGTTTCTATATCAACGAGCTGCTGGTGCGTCTATTACCCGAAACTGTGCCAGCTCCGGCCATATATGAGCGCTATTCAGCAGCATTGAATGCATTAGCCAGTGGACATAGTTTAGAGCCTATTTTGCGCCAATTTGAATTGGCTTTGCTCGACGAGTTGGGACTTTCCCTAGATTTCTCTCAAGTGTCGCAGTGTGCTAGTGACTTTATTGCGTTCGATTTTGAGCAAGGATTTTATTCGGTTGCCAATGAGGCACAAGGTTATAAAAAATCACTATTACTCGGCTTAGGTGATTCCCATTACGACAACCCTGAAGTGTTGTTAACGGCAAAACGATTAATGAGGCAATTGATTAATCAGTTACTTGGTAACAAGCCTCTTAATAGCCGTAAGTTATTTGAAAAGTGAGATATCAATTATGAAGGACATTTTACTCGGCGTTAACGTTGATCACATTGCCACATTGCGTCAAGCGCGTGGCACAACATATCCAGACCCGGTGCATGCTGCGAGCGTAGCTGAACATGCTGGTGCTGACGGTATTACTATTCACCTAAGAGAAGACCGCCGTCATATTCAAGATCGCGATGTTTATGTAATGAAAGAGACACTGCAAACACGTATGAATTTAGAGATGGCTGTTACCCATGAAATGCTAGATATTGCGTGTGAAGTAAAGCCAGTATTTTGCTGTTTAGTGCCAGAAAAGCGTGAAGAATTGACTACCGAAGGTGGTTTAGACGTCGCAGGGCAGTTGGAAAAAGTAACCGCAGCGACTAAAAGGCTGGCTGACGAGAACATTTTAGTTAGTTTATTCATTGATGCAGAGACAGAACAAATTGATGCGGCAAAGGCTGCGGGCGCGCCATACATTGAAATTCACACGGGCCAATATGCTGAAGCAGAAACGGAAGAAGCGCAAGCGAAGGAGCTTGAACGTCTCACTAAGGGTATCGAGTATGCTGCTAGTATTGGTCTTAAGGTCAATGCGGGCCATGGCCTTCACTATCATAACGTAAAACCAATTGCAGCTATTCCTGAAATTATTGAGCTGAATATTGGTCATGCTATTATCGCTCGAGCGGCTATTGATGGATTAGAAAAGGCAACACGCGATATGAAACGCCTGATGCTTGAGGCAAGAGCTTAGTGTCTGTTGTAGGTGTCGGTACTGACATTGTTGAAGTCTCGCGTATCGCTCAAATGGCTGAGGGTGCGAAAGTTCGATTAGCTCGGCGAGTGTTAACTGCAGTAGAGCTAGAACAATACCAAGCACATAGCCAGCCTGACCATTTTTTGGCGAAGCGTTGGGCAGCCAAAGAAGCTGCTGCTAAGTCGCTAGGTACAGGCATTGCTGCTGGGGTGTCATTTCAACATTTTCATATCGATAATGACGAATTTGGCGCGCCACATTTAATGCTGACTGATGTGGCATTGACCAAAGCCTCAGAGAAAGGTGCCGATAATTGGCATATCTCTATATCTGATGAAAAACATTACGCGTTAGCATTTGTTGTTTTATCTAAGCGCTAGGGGCTAGAAAACAAACCTTCTTTTTGGTTGATGTTTAACATGCTACATCAACCAAAGAACACCTCATTATCATGCGAACTCGGTTATTTAAGTAGCGCTAAGTTGGTGATTTAGGTTAACGAGTCGCAGCTAATTTTCTCTTTTTTCTCTTTCGTTTTCCACTTTCTTTTTTGGTTCTTTTCCTGTTTCTACAGGTATTATAAGGCGGTTATTGGTGTAGAAAAATCAAGCTATTGCGGAGTCGTTTGCACGATAATAAACAAAAGTTCCTTTTCTAACTGGTGAACAATATTTGTTCAGCTATACTTTAATTAGGCGTTCTGACAGTTTGAGAAGGGATGTAGTTATGCAAACCGAAAGAAGGGCATTAATAGAGAGACGAGGTGAGCAGCCTGAGCACTCAGTTTGGTGGTCGAGGCTATCTTTAGCGCAAAAATTCTCTGCGAGCAGTTTAGGCAAGTTTGGTTACGAGCTTCAGTTTGTTCGCAGCAGTGAGGCGGGTCGTCTAGCTGTGCTTACCTGTAAAGGTGGTATTGCAACAATCTCTGAAGACGGCGATATAGACACATCTCCAGACATTGTTATTCGAGATTAACTAACCGTAAAGGTTACACATCTTCGAGCATTTCAACGTCACTAATAACTCTTGGCGCTTCTTCGAGCACACATTCCATTCGCTCAAATAGCTCAAAAAATTCCGGCTCTAAATCATCTAAAGTGTGTTGCTGTTTTAATTGTGTTTCAATCTGCTGTGCAACTTTCCCTAAAGCTGGCACACCAGTGTAACAGCATGCACCGTTTAGTTTGTGTATCAACATTTGCGCCTGTTCGTTATCTTGACAGGTGATCGCATCCTCTATTTGCTGTTTTAATTCGGGTAAGCTTTTCACTAGGCCAGACAGCATATCTTTAGCTAGGTGGACTTTATTACCGGTGCGTGACAAGGCAAGTTGCCAGTCGATTGCCTCTGCTTGTATATCAATTGTCTTACTCACTGCTACAAATTGCGCTGCAATGGTTGGCGCACTGAGTAAATCCAAGTCACAGTATTCATAAATAGTGTGTTTTAGCATGGTTTCATCGATTGGTTTAGTCATGTAAGAGCTAAAACCTTCAGTGAGGAGTTTTTCTTTCTCTCCACTCAGAGCGTGTGCTGTTACTGCAATAATAGGTGTTTGATCGTTGAAGGTACTGGATTTGATATGGCCTAACGCCGTCACACCATCCATCACTGGCATCTGGATATCCATAAATATCAACGCAAACTTCTCACTTTTGCAAAGCATCAGGGCTTCTTCACCATTACTCGCGGTAATCACTTCCTGAACTTGCTCTGATAACAGTGCTTTGATTAATTTTAAGTTTGCTTCGTTGTCGTCGACAGCTAGTACTTTAATCGGCACTTTTTGGTCAACAGTCTGTGCGGTAATTGCCAACGGTGTGTTGTCAGCTGGTGATAAGGCTTTGGCAAGCCTTGCTGGTGTGAGAGGCTTACTCAGGCAACTTGCAGCACCACTTGCCACCAGCGCTTCTTGTAGGTTAGGCGAATTGCTATTAATTGCTAAGTGTACTGAGCCGACTTTTTCTTTGAGTGTAACAATGAGAGCTTTTAAATCAGCAAGCGATGCTGGCGTTACGTCGTGACTAATAAGCGCGTAATCGTAACTCTCTTGTTGCTCTATCGCATTACTAAGCTCAGCTAAGCTTTCAATAGGCATTACTGTCATTTGCCAGCTTGATAACAAATCGCTGGTGGCTATGCGCCCGTGAGTGTGAGGCTCTAGATATAATATTGATTTATCGGCAAGCTCATTTACCTGGATTGGTTGAGTAAGCGATACAGGATTAATTTCACATTCGAAGGTAAACCAGAATGTTGAGCCTCGACGTTCTTCACTGATAAATCCAATGTCGCCCGTCATTTCTCTAGCTAGCCGTTGCGAGATAACCAAGCCCAGCCCTGTACCGCCATAAAGGCGAGTAACACTCTTATCTGCTTGTCCAAAGGCCTCGAAGATAGTCTGCTGCTGCTCGGTATTCATCCCGATACCTGTATCAACAACGGTGACCTTAAATACTGCGCTGTTGTCTTCTAACCTATCAGTATCAACGTCAATACACACAGAACCTTTTTCTGTAAATTTGATCGCGTTGTTGGCTAAGTTGATGAGTACCTGCTTGATTCTCATTGCATCGCCGATCAATGAGTCAGGTAAGTGTTGAGCGATACGAAGCGACAGTTCGATATTTTTCTTATGAGCACTTGGTGCCAATAACGTTAGTGTTTCTTCTAATGATTCACGCAGCGCAAATGGAATATTTTCAATGACCATTTTACCGGCATCGAGTTTTGAGAAATCTAGAATATCATTGATGATTGCCAATAAGTTGTTTGCTGAACGTTCAATGGTTTGAAGGTAGTCGCGTTGTGTTTCGGTCAGCGGTGTTTTTAGTACCTGACGGGTAAAGCCGATGACACCATTGAGCGGTGTTCGGAGCTCGTGACTCATATTGGCTAAGAACTCAGACTTAACTTTGTTGGCTTCTTGCGCTTTTCTTTTGGCAATATCAAGTTCAACGTTTTGTATTTCGAACTGTTCTAAACTCTCGCGTAAATCGACAGTCGCTTGGTCGACGCTTCGTTGCATTTCGTCATGGTAATCACCAAGGCTTTGTGCCATTGCGTTAATACCATTTTTTAGGAAATTAAGCTCACCAATTAATTGTCCACTTACTCGGCTTTCTAGCTTGCCTTCTCGAATACGGTCTACCGCTTGTACCATTGAGTTAACAGGCCTTGTTACGTTCTTAATCATTCTCAGTGCGAAGATGGCACTTATTAGCGAACCAAAAAAGACTATGGCTAGTGCGATAATTAGCTGGCTTTGTTGTTGAAACCCTACCTGGTTACGGTCTACTTGGATGGTGATATAGCCAAGTGCGTTGTCATAAACACCGCGGGGGGTTAGTTGCTGAGTTTCATTGAAAATAGGGGCTCGAAATATTGAATACTTTCCCGATTCTTCAACAGTTGTTTGTGCTGGCATGACTTGACCTGGTTTCAGTCGCATCATACCGATATCACCGTGGTAAGCGCTGGTAACGAAGATTTGATTATCGGCAGTGAAGATGGTGATATTTTTAATGATATCAGAATGGTTTCGATGAACGGTGCCAATAAGCCTGCGCAGAATCTCTCGATCCTTTTCCAGAATAGGGTCAACGGCAACAATCGCAATAGGTTCGAGGATACTTTGCGCGCGAACGCCCAGAACACTGTCGAGTTCGACATAGCGGTTATAGGAAAAGTAACCACCGATACCTAGGCCTATAAATGTCGTCGGTACAATGGTAAGTAATACAACCCAGTCTTTAAGACTTATTTTCTGCATTTTTCCGCGCGGCTTTAGTGTAAGATCCTTTGTTTCTATTGCTATGATGGCATATCGCCATACAAATTTGTAGCGAACTTTTCTGTTGGGGCTTAGCTTTATGGCAAAAATTTTCAAAGGTGTTAAATCGGCAGGGCAGGGCAAGGGGCCTAGTAGCGCCAATTTGATTGGTAAAGTGATTAACCTTGAAATAGAGCGCCTTGATATTAACGGCGTCGGTGTCGGTAAATATCAAAAGAAATCAGTGTTTGTTGAAAATAGCCTTGTGGGCGAGAAAGTCGCAGCAAAGGTGTTGGAGCAAAACAGCAAATTTATTAAAGCGAAAGCGCAAAAAGTAACAAACGTTTCGAAAGAAAGGGTCAAGCCTGAGTGCTTGCATTATTATCAATGTGGCGGTTGTGATATACAGCATTTATCACATGAGGGGCAGCTGAGTTTTAAGCAGCAAAAAGTTGCCGATCTATTCTCACGACAAGGTATTAACGAACTTAACTGGGCTAACCCAGTAACTGCAGAACCATGGCAGTACAGACGTAAGGCACGTATTGGAATTCAATATAATAAATTAGGCCAAGCGATTGTTGGCTTTAGGAAAAAGTCTTCAAATACCTTAACAGATATTAATGAATGTAAGACCTTGCTACCTGTTTTTGATGGTGTATTTTCGCTAATAAGAGAAGCGCTATCTGAGGCAAATCAAGCCGAAGCGTTAGGGCATATTGAAATTATTTCTGGCCTACAAACAACTGTTGTACTTCGCGTAGTACGAAAACTGTCCCCAGCTTCTATTAGTGCATGGCAATCTTTTGAGAAAAAACTGGGTTGCCAAGTGCTATTAGATGACGGTAGTGACTTTAGTTTTTTGTCTGAAAGCATAGATAATTCCGATATTTCGCTGAGTTATGAAGTGTTAAACCAAACACTGTCATTTACCCCTAACAGTTTTATTCAGGTTAATCCGTTTGTTAATCAGGCGATGGTGGCCCAAGCAATCGATTGGCTCTCCATGGAAGAGGGAGAACAGGTACTTGATTTGTTTTGCGGTATTGGTAACTTTTCACTTCCGATTGCTGAGCGAGTCAGCAAGGTCATCGGCGTAGAAGGCGTTGAGGCTATGGTTGTGCAAGCTTCGGAAAATGCCGCCAATAATGCGCTTGATAATGCTCGATTCTACCAAATTGATCTGAATAGTGATTGGCAACTCCAGTCTTGGCGCCAGCATAAATTTGATAAAGTGCTCTTAGATCCGGCTCGTGCCGGGGCAGAGCAAGCATGCCAGCAAGTTTTGTCTCTCGAATCTGAAAAGATTCTATATGTTAGTTGTGAACCAAGCACTTTGGCTCGTGATGCTAAAATTTTAATTGATGGTGGATACCAGCTGAAAAAAGTTGGTTTAATTGACATGTTTAGTCAAACAAAACACGTTGAAACTATGGTACTGTTTGAGCGAGAAGCAAGGTAGTGCTTCTGCGTTGTGTGGAATATTAATTTTTCGAAGGATTTTCGATGGTATCGGTACGTAAATCTCATCAAATGTCAGCTATCAGTATTGATGACTGGCTACAAACATTAGACATTAATAAAAGCAAAGCGTCTGCCTTGCGCGATGTTTGGCTGCGTATTGAAGACAAGTTTGATGAGAACAGTGAACAGCTGACAAAATCACGTGAAATGGTAGAGATCTTGGCAGAACTAAACCTTGATAGTGCTTCACTGTGTGCGGCAATGTTAATCCCGCTTATCGACAGCAAAAAGTTGCTCCTTGATGATGCCAAAGAAGAGTTTGGCAAGAGCATTTACATGCTGTGCAAAGGTGTTCAGCAGATGCAGGCGATTAAGACCTTACAACAAACACAAACAAATAAGGTTGCAGCCAATCAAGTAGACAATATCCGTCGCATGTTACTTGCCATGGTGGAAGACGTCCGTGCGGTGGTAATTAAACTTGCTGAGCGTCTATGTTATTTGCGTTTGGTAAAAAATAGCGATGAGGACATTCGCGTATTAGCAGCCAAGGAAACGTCTAATATCTATGCGCCACTTGCTAACCGTCTTGGTATCGGTCAATTAAAGTGGGAGCTAGAGGATATAGCGTTTCGTTACTTGCATCCTGAAACCTATAAGAAGATTGCCAGTTGGTTAGACGGTAAACGTTTGGACCGCGAGCAGTATATGACTGATTTTGTCTCGAGCTTGCAGCACAAACTTGAATCGGAACAAGTAAAAGCGACGGTATATGGCCGTCCTAAGCATATCTACAGCATTTGGAAAAAAATGCAGAAGAAGTCATTGGACTTTGAACAATTATTTGATGTGCGAGCTGTCCGCATCATCGCAGATCGTCTGCAAGACTGTTATGCCGCGCTAGGTGTTGTACACACTAATTGGCAACATTTGCCTAGTGAGTTTGACGACTACGTTGCAACGCCAAAACCAAACGGTTATCAGTCAATTCATACTGTCGTACTCGGACCACAAGGCAAGTCAGTAGAAATTCAGATTCGTACTGAGCAAATGCATCAAGGTGCTGAACTCGGTGTTGCCGCGCACTGGCGTTACAAAGAAGGTAGTGCCCATGGTAAAACCTCGGGCTTTGATGAAAAAATTGAATGGCTTAGAAAAATTCTTCAGTGGCAGGAGGATGTCTCTGAAAGTGGTGAAATGATTGATGAGCTGCGTAGTCAGGTTTTTGAAGATCGCATCTATGCATTCACACCAAATGGTGACGTTATCGATTTGCCCGTTGGGTCAACGCCTCTAGATTTTGCCTACTATATTCATTCCAATGTAGGGCACTGTTGTATCGGTGCTAAAGTGTTTGGTCGTATTGTTCCATTTACATATCAGCTGCAAACGGGTGATCAAGTTGAAATACTTACCAGCAAACAACCTAACCCAAGTCGCGATTGGTTAAACCCAAATCTGGGCTATGTGCATTCGGCAAGAGCTCGCGCAAAGGTTTCTCACTTCTTTAAATTGCTCGACCGAGATAAGCATGTAGAGCAGGGCAAATCACTGCTTGATGTAGAGCTTGCTAAACACGAGCTTAGTGGCGTAGAGCTTGAGGAGGCTGCTAACCGTTTTAATGTTGGCAATGTTGAAGATTTACATGCGGCGATTGGCTCGGGCAACGCGCGTTTGCAACAGGTTGTTAATTTCCTAGTCCAGCAATACGGTAAAGCGCAGCCAGAGGAAGAAATTGATCCGCAGTCGCTAATAAAACAGCAAAGCTCACAGAAAAAGCCTGTTAATGGCGATGCGGTATTCGTTTCTGGTGTTGGTAACTTGATGACACACATGGCGAAGTGTTGTTTACCTGTGCCTGGCGATGAAATACTCGGATTTATTACCCAAGGAAGAGGCATTTCTGTTCATCGAGCTGATTGTGAGCAATTAGCTAAATCACTAGAGCAAAGCCCTGAGCGTGAAATTGAAGTGCAATGGGGTAAAGAACAGCAAAAGTCTTATCAAGCAACGCTTCAAGTAACAGCAACGGATCGTCATGGGTTACTAAGAGATATTTCGACAATCATTGCTAATGAGCGCATTTTAATCGTCGGTATGGCAAGCCATAGTGATAAGTTTAAACAGACAACGCGCATGAGCTTTACTATTGAAATTGCCAATAGCGAAATGCTTAATCGCGTATTGTCTAAGCTGCGCCAATTAGATGATATTATTGATGTGAAGCGGCTTTCTCATTAGCTTGCTTCTACATATTTTTAATTATTTAAACAACAAGCTTAGTACGTCAGTAGAAGTGCAAAATTAGAGTGCACCAAATCAAAAATAGCTAAGGAGTATTGATGTTAAAAGCACAACCATCGATGGATAAACTACGGTGGATAATGCAGCAGTTACGCGACCCAGAGACTGGCTGTCCTTGGGATTTAAAACAAGACTTTGCGTCAATTGTCCCTCATACCATTGAAGAAGCATATGAGGTTGCAGAAGCAATAGCGCAGCAAGACTTTACTGAGTTAGAAAAAGAACTCGGTGACTTGTTGTTTCAAGTGGTGTTCTACAGTCAACTTGGCGAAGAGCAAAAATCTTTTAGTTTCGACGATGTTGTTGCGGCGATTTGTGAAAAACTGATTCGACGACACCCTCATGTATTCGGCGATACAGCACTCAATTCGGATGCTGAGATAAAAGCTAATTGGGAAAACGAGAAAGCAAAAGAACGACAGCAAAAAAGTGGCAAAGAAAGCATCAGTATACTTGCGGATATTCCTAACGCATTACCAGCATTGTCGCGTGCCAACAAGATTCAGAAGCGATGTGCGCATGTTGGTTTTGATTGGGAAAATATTGAACAGTGCTTTGAAAAAGTCAAAGAAGAAGTCGAAGAAGTAAAGCTGGAACTTCACACTTCGCCTGTACGATTAGCTGAAGAGCTTGGCGACTTAATGTTTGCTGTCGTCAATGTGTGTCGCCATGCAAAACAAGATCCTGAAGCCTTATTACGAGCGGCCAATGACAAGTTTAGCAAACGTTTTGAGCAGGTTGAGTCGCAAGTAGCTGCGTCAGGAAAAGGCTTTAGTGAACATAATCTTGACCAGCTCGAGGCTTATTGGCTTAACGCAAAGAATGCAGTTAAAACAAGCAAAGTGGGGAATGCGGATTAATGCTGCTCAAGCTCATTGGTCTTTTCTTTGTTGGGTTGGCGATCATTGGCGCCATTTTGCCCGTGATGCCGACTACTGTTTTTTTACTGGTAGCGGCAGCTTGCTTTGCTCGATCATCACCTTATTTATACGACAAGCTACTTTCCAATAAAGTTTTTGGTCCGTTAATTAGGGATTGGGAGAACCATAAAAGTATTCCGCGCCGTGCTAAATATACCGCACTTATAAGCATAGTGCTTGCTGCATCGTGGTCTTGCTATATTCTAGCGGGGAAACTCGTTTGGCAGTTGAGTGTCGTTGTTTTAGTGTTGATACCAATCGTCATTATCTGGCGTTTACCACTGAGTGAAGATTGTCGCTAGTTTGCAATTTTTAGTCGTTTCTAATGCAGGGAGTTAAATAAGCCCGATTTAGGTGCTAGCTCTGATTTATTAATGTGCTTGTTATGCTATCTCTGCGTCTAGTGAAACGCTATCCGTGATCACTGCAACAGCGTCACGACCATTTTCTTTCGCGTGGTAGAGTGCCTTGTCAGCTGCTGCAAATACGTCCGCGCCCGTCGTCAATTGGTCCGAGAAGCTCGCAATACCAAATGAACAAGTGGTTTTTAATACTTTGTTTTTCTTTCTCAGTTCAAACTTCAAACTGTTGACGGTTTCTTTGAGCTTTTTCGCTAACTGAGCAGCAAAATCTAATTCTGTGTCAGGTAGCACAATAACAAATTCTTCTCCGCCATAGCGTGCAATATAGTCGCTAGAGCGGATGCTTTTCTTCATGGTTATGCCCAACGACTTCAAAACTTGGTCACCGATGGTATGTCCGAACGTGTCGTTAATTGTTTTGAAGTGATCAATGTCGATAACCATGATCGTCAGTGGTTGTTTAGTTGCTGCCCACCGCTGTTGGTATTCGTTAATTTTCAACTCGTAACCTCGGCGGTTACCTACAGTTGTTAGTTCGTCACTTAACGTTTTTTGCTCGATGTCATCAAGCTTCTGTTCAAGTGAATTGACAAACTCGACAGACGTCGCTAATTGCTCAGTTAATTGTTTAATATTGTTTTCATTGGTTAACTGAAGTGCCTGCTGCTTTTTGCTAAATTCGTTAATCATTTTAGCAAGTTGTTTAATGCTGACATTAATGTGCTGCTGCATGGCTTGTAGCGTATCGATTTTCTTTGCTTTGCTTTCCATCTCTTTAAGCTTTTTGGTCATGTCCTTGACCATAGCATCACTACTACCTTTTACCGCTTTAGCAATCTTTTTAACAACTGCGCTATTATTGAAAGCCTCTAATAAATTGGCGTGGATTCCACGTAGGATTTCGATGGTTGAAAGGCGTTGCTTGTCAACCATAGTCACTAAAAACTTGGTAGTAGATTCTAGTAAATTGACCGCTTCGGTTAGACTTGAGTTTTCTTTGCTTAGCTTAGCGCTCTGTTTTTTTAGTGATTGAGTCACTTCATCATCAGGAAAACTGTTAGCTAGATTGGTCGTGAGTAGCTGCAAGTTTGCCGTGAGCTTCATTAACGTGGCTTTATTTTCACCACCTTGCAATGGTTCAGCTGACCCCAGAGTGTGACTAACGCCCGATGAAGCGCTATTGCTAGTTTGACCATTAAGTGCTTGTGCGAAGGCTTCTATCGCATTACCTGCATTTGCCAACAATTCATGCGGCTCAGCACCTTCGGCAATTGCAGAAGAAACGCTTTCAATTTTTTCACGTTGCTCTGTTGGTAAGTTTTCCTGAAACGCTACTTTAATTTTAGCGGTAAAAGCTTTGACATTTTTTTGCTGAGCTTGATACTCAAGATTATCAAAGTTCTTTTTCATCCGAGCATATTGCTCAACTAACGATGCAAACGTGAAAACAGCATCATTAGAGCGCAATGCTGACTTGATGTTGTTTATTTGTGCTTCAAGGGTACCTGAGGACGGCGCAATATCGATAAAGTGTCGAATGGCGCGCTTTAACTCACTGTTAGTACGCTTCAGCGTATTGATATCTTGACTGGATAACTTAGCGTTCATCTACAAATCCGGCGACGGCAATGTCGGGCGTCAGGAAGGTAAAACCACATTAATACTAATAGCCAGGTAATGTATCAAATTTGAGCGAGGCTTTCAGCAATTATTTACTCGCTATCAAGCATATTATTTAACAGATTACTTGTCTTATTACTTCCCCGATAAGGCACGCTCTACGATTTTTGCTAGATGTGCAGGTAGCGTCAAAGAAAGGGCTATTTCGTGACCTTTTTCTGACATTTTGCGCCATGTTTTTTGCACTATGCTTATGACTTTTTCATCGTCATGCTTAGCAGCGAAAGGAGCAAAGTGATAGCTTAAAAAAACTAGGCAGGCGACATCTTCGAGAGTTTGGCTTTCCGGGTTAGACTTTAACTTTTCTTTGCGGATAATTGACGCCGTTTGCTCAGCATCATCCTGGCCATAGCCATGCTCTATCATTATGTCGTGCGCCGTCTTTGCATGCAGTTTGCCTAAATCTTTACGCCAAGTTAAATAGCCTACCTTACCTTCCGGATATGATGATCGAGCAATTGCCCAGCGTTTCACATGTTGTGCACGAACAGCTATTTTCAGGTGCTCGCTTGCTTCTGGCCAATGTTCAGCCAGACATGAAGACATTCTTTGGCCGTAGATGAATTCTTTCGCAACACTATTGCCATCAACTTGCTCCTGATTTGGGTCTTCTTGGTTGATAGCGTCAATTTGTTGTAAAACGCGTTGTAATTTATCGGACATAACCTAACTACTTCGTAAATTGAAAGTTGATGCTGCTAGGCTAGTAGAAGTTTCGCTTGCTTGGCAAGCACAATTAGCGCTTTTTCTTATTACGAGTGATTTGTTCCTTTCAGTAGGAAATAACAGATAAATAAATCTAACGAATAATAGGAAATTTATTGCTTGCTCGCTTGTCGTAGCAACGCGCTTTCAGTATAATGCCGTCCCGTCCTGCTATACTTGAATCTTTCATAAATGTATTCGAGTTTGGCCATTTTCCAAACATCCTTATTTTCTGGGTTTAACATGACAACAAGATATATTTTTGTGACGGGCGGTGTTGTTTCATCGTTAGGAAAGGGTATTGCTGCAGCTTCACTTGCAGCTATATTAGAAGCACGTGGTTTGAAAGTAACCATGTTAAAGCTTGACCCTTATATTAATGTCGACCCAGGGACTATGAGCCCTATTCAGCACGGTGAAGTATTCGTGACTGAAGACGGTGCTGAGACTGACCTAGATTTAGGTCACTATGAGCGTTTCATTCGCACCAAAATGACCAAGCGTAACAACTTTACGACAGGTCGTATTTATCAAGATATTCTAGCGCGCGAGCGTAAAGGTGAATTCTTAGGTGCAACAATTCAAGTTATTCCACACATTACTAACGACATTAAGCGTCGCGTAATTGAAGGTGCGGAAGGTTACGACGTTGCTATGGTTGAAATTGGTGGTACGGTAGGTGACATTGAATCGCAGCCGTTCCTTGAAGCGATTCGCCAATTAGGTACTGAGCTTGGTCGTGAACGCGCAATGTTCATGCACTTAACACTTGTTCCTTATCTTGCAGCATCAGGCGAGATAAAAACGAAGCCAACCCAACACTCTGTTAAAGAGTTACGCTCAATCGGTATCTTCCCAGACATTCTTGTTTGTCGTAGTGAAGACGTTATTCCTGCCAATGAACGTGCAAAAATAGCGTTATTCTGTAACGTTGAAGAGCGTGCTGTAGTATCAATGCGCGATGTAGATAGTATCTACAAGATTCCAGCGTTATTAAAATCTCAAGGTACTGATGAGTTAGTGTGTAAGCGTTTTGGTTTGGATGTTCCAGAAGCAGATTTATCTGAGTGGGAACAAGTACTTTACCAAGAAGCTAACCCCGTCGACGAAATTGTAGTAGGCATGGTAGGTAAATATATTGAGTTACCAGATGCATACAAATCAGTTAACGAAGCATTAAAACATGCTGGCCTTAAAAATCAGGTAAAAGTGAAAATTCAATACGTTGATTCACAAGCGCTTGAAGTTAAGGGCACTGAGCTATTAAAAGACTTGGATGCTATCTTGGTTCCTGGTGGCTTTGGTGAGCGTGGTGTTGAAGGTAAGATCCTTGCTGCGCAGTATGCTCGTGAAAACAAAGTACCATATTTAGGCATTTGTTTAGGTATGCAAGTGGCGCTTATTGAATTTGCTCGTAACGTGGCAGGCATGGAAGGCGCACATTCAACAGAGTTCGATCCAAATACTCAGTATCCAGTTGTTGGCCTTATTAACGAATGGTTAGATGAAGCGGGTAATGTTGAAACGAGAACTGAAGCTTCAGACCTAGGTGGAACTATGCGTTTAGGTTCGCAATTGTGTCACCTTGTGAAAGGCACCAAGACGTGTGACGTATATGGTAGTGAAACCATTTATGAGAGACATCGTCACCGTTATGAGGTAAATAATAACTTCAGAGATCAATTAAGTGACGCTGGCTTAGTTTTCTCTGGATTGTCTTCTGATAAGAAATTAGTTGAGGTGATAGAAAATCCTAATCACCCATGGTTTGTTGCGGGTCAATTCCATCCGGAGTTTAATTCAACTCCACGAGATGGACACCCATTGTTTGAAGGTTTTATTGCTGCGGCATTTAACTTTCACAAGCAACAAGCTTAATAGCATAATGAAGACCGTAGCCTAGCTGCGGTTTTTTATTTTTAGTCTTTATATAAAATAAAACGTTTGGACTCGACTACAGCATGGTCGAAAGAGGAAGAAAAATGTCAAATATTACGAAAATTATCGCGCGTGAGGTGATGGATTCTCGCGGTAACCCTACTGTTGAAGCAGATGTTTACTTAGAGTCTGGTGCTTGGGGCCGTGCTTGTGCTCCGTCAGGCGCATCCACAGGTTCTCGTGAAGCACTAGAATTACGCGATGGCGACAAGTCACGCTACTTAGGCAAAGGCGTACTTAAAGCTGTAGCAGCTGTGAACAATGACATTGCTGCTGCACTTAAGGGTGTCGACGCACTAGACCAAGCTAAAGTTGACCAAGTAATGATCGACTTAGACGGTACTGAAAACAAAGAAAACTTCGGTGCAAACGCAATCCTAGCGGTTTCTTTAGCTAATGCTAAAGCGGCAGCAATGGATAAGAAAGTCCAATTATTCGAACACATCGCAGACCTTAACGGCACATCAGGTCAGTACTCTTTACCATTACCAATGATGAACATCTTAAACGGTGGTGAGCACGCTGATAACAACGTTGATATCCAAGAATTCATGATCCAGCCAGTTGGCGCGCCAAGCTTCAAAGAAGCATTGCGTATGGGTGCTGAAATTTTCCATGCATTAAAGAAAGTACTTTCTTCAAAAGGCATGAACACTGCAGTTGGTGACGAAGGTGGTTTCGCACCAAACTTAGAATCAAATGCTGATGCATTAGCAGTTATTAAAGAAGCAACAGAAGCGGCTGGTTACGAGTTAGGCAAAGACATCACATTAGCACTAGACTGTGCAGCATCAGAATTCTACAAAGATGGTGTTTACGACTTATCAGGCGAAGGTAAGAAATACACGTCTAACGAATTCTCTGATTTCTTAGCGTCTCTTTGTGCTGAGTACCCAATCATCTCAATCGAAGATGGTTTAGATGAGTCAGACTGGGATGGTTTCAAATACCAAACTGACCTAATCGGCGATAAAGTACAAATCGTTGGTGATGACTTATTCGTAACGAACACTAAGATTTTAGCGCGTGGTATTGAGCAAGGTATTGGTAACTCAATCCTTATCAAATTCAACCAGATCGGTTCTTTAACTGAAACATTAGCAGCAATTCGCATGGCGAAAGAAGCTGGCTTCACGGCAGTTATCTCTCACCGTTCAGGTGAAACTGAAGATGCAACGATCGCTGACCTAGCGGTTGGTACTGCGGCAGGTCAAATTAAGACAGGTTCTTTATGTCGTTCAGACCGTGTTTCTAAGTACAACCAACTTCTACGTATTGAAGAGCTCTTAGGTGATAAAGCTATCTTTAACGGTCGTTCGGAAGTGAAAGGCCAATAATCTTATTTGTTGTCGTTATTTGACATGATTTCGATGTCAAGCATGCTCACCTAGTTAACTAGGCTCCGCGTGCTTTCCTATAACTCATGCCAACTATACTTAAACAGAAAAGATTATGACTATAATTGAAGTTTTTTATTGTTAGTTAGTTCGATAACTTTATCGGTCGTACTCACACACATTTGTATGCTCCGTGCGACCTCTTCGTTTTCCAACTAGCTAGCGTCAAAAACTCGCAATTATTTTTTAAGGTAGAAAAATAGTTAGAAAAAACCAGCGCATGCGCTGGTTTTTTCTTGCGTACCGTTTTGTGGTTGGACGCGAGTGTTACTGAGTTTCAATGGACTGGTTGTGTTTCTTCACCGCTTGCAGGCTTGCGAAATATCCAGCGGTTAAAATAAAGGTAATAAATAGCCCGTTTTCGTTGCCTTTCGTCAGTAGTGCGATGGCGATCATTAAACTCGCGAAAATTATTGCTAGCACAACATTTATATTACATAACGTCTTTTTCATGTTAATCCCTCTATTGAGTTTACTGTTTAGGCTTTGTAGCCGTCGAAGTTCAGTGATTCAACCTTGGTACATCGAATGCGTGTACCGATGGCGATATAGCCAATAAAAACAGAATATGCACTGGTAAGTAATGGGTTGTAATTTCCATTGGTGAAGCTATCGACACACTGCTTTAAGATAAAGAATACGCTGACACTAATACTTATGTAGAAAAGCGTCTGTACGGTTAACTGTGCTTGGCGAACGTGGTCTTCATTCGATAAATTCGGATCTGCTTTTTTTCCATAAATTAAGCGCCAGACCAATAAGAATAAGAAAGTATTGGTAACTATTGTGTTAATGACTTTACCTATAGGGCTCCTATCAACAAATAGCAAGGCAGTTACATCAACAGCGATACTAAACACGATTAAACCCGCCGCAAACATTACTGTGTTAGCTGATACAAATTGAAAAATCGAACGTCTTGTTAGTGAACCTGTACGAATTGCACCTAAATGCTGTTTACGCATTTCCTTGTAGTAGCTGTATTCGGCGAACTCAAGGAGCGCAAAAGGTAACATTTGCAAAATAAACATGAGGCCAGCAGTCACATCATATGGGGCGAAACCTGTATTATATTCGCGCCACGCTAAGTAAATTAATACGCCAAGACCAATCGAGAATACAATCTGGTTCAGCAATGTAAAACGTTGTTGGCCTGCCAGATAGCTCTCCTTTGGCTTTACGTAAAGTTTTGGAAACTGCTCTGGCGGAAAGTTTGTGGTGACATACTGCATTCGCTCACGCACCATTCGTGCGTAAAAAAATGAAATTAACCAAAGCTGAAGTAAAAAGCATAAATAAAAAAGTATGTTCGTTAGCATGTTGATGTCCTCAGTCCTTGTTTGAAAGAATGTTGCTAAAGGCTATTCGCAGCTCTGAGTCAGTAACTCCCTTAGCTTTGAGCTTAGTTATCGTTGCTTTAAGCTCGTCGTGAGCCCATTCGTTGACGTTTACGTCGCAGTAGCGTTTTGCTTCTGGGTGGACAAAGCTACCGCGGTAACCGCGGCTTTGAATAATGTTGTCTCTTTCCAGTAGTTTGTATGCTTTTGCGACAGTTTTACTATTGACGTCAAGTTCGTTGGCGAGTTGACGAATTGAGGGAAGTGCAGCCCCTTCTGCTAACCCATCACTCGATACGGCTTGTTTTATTTGCTCCATTAACTGTGTAAATACAGGCGTGGTGCTATCAATATCAATGACTATTTCCATGTTTTAAATCTTTTAACCGATCGTTATTTATGAAGTTAAGTGAACCATATGTTCCATCTGTATATATGGTGCAAGTGGTTCAGGGTAAGATCAAGTATTTTGATTAAAAAATATTCTCATGGTGATTGAGAAGCTATTAGTTTTTTAATTATTCAAGTGCCTTATCTCTGTGTGAAATAAGGTCTAGCGTTATACCTGCGAGGTGGACTTGAATCGTTAATCCATTATGGTTGTTACAATGTTCTTGATTAGTGAATTAGCTGAGAATTTTCATTGGGCTTTGAAGATGCGCTTGTCTGTTTGTTGTTAAGCTTTATTGCCTGCTCTAGTACTTCTAATTGTTGCTCGTATTCGCTATTTAACTAGAGGTATAGCTTTATATTTTCCATTATCTAGTTGTTTTGATTAACTCATTTTCAATGGATAAGAGAGGTTCGTTGTCGACAATAATATTGGGGTAAATGAATGCATCGAGCCTATCTCTTTCTAGCATCTCAAGACCCTGTGCCATCGTGGGTAAGTCTACAATGCTAGCTTGCGTGTTTTTTCAACAAAACTATGCAGCATTTTTGAGTGAAATACTCCGACAATATGAGAGTGTCGTCGAGTTTTCAGGCAAGAGAAATTGTCATATGATCGATAAGGTAATTCTATATTTGTCATCAAAACGAGTTCGTTTACTGCAACGATATGTCGTGCAACTTGAGTATTGAAATTCGCTGAAGATGCAAAAAAGTTTGGCAATAGTTTTTCTTGAAGTGGTGTTCAGCTCTTTATGGGGTTGCGCGTAATAGCGACACATTCAATGATGTCGCGTTAAAAATTTGCAGAATATAGGCATTTACCTTCTTCTCCCATTCTGCTGAAAAGGCACTCCCTACGCAAACGTTAATATCGCGTCTACTTTCGTTATGTGGCACTTCCTTTAATGCGGATGTAAGTACAACGAGCGCTAAAATACTAAATGCTGTATTCACTTTTTTGGGCACTTTCACTTAGCACCGTTTTGTTTCTTCCATTTTCCTTAGCTGAGTATAGTGCATGACCAGCTCTATCGATATTGGCTCCCGTGCTTTCGTCCATTTGGTATGTTGCGATACCAAAGCTTGCTGTTATTGAGAATTTTGAATTATCTGTGAGTAATGTCTTGTTTTCTATTGCAATTCTAATCCTCTCTGTAATTTCCTGCGCGTACTTGGCTTTTGTGTCGGGCAAAAACAACAAGAATTCTTCGCCACCATATCGGCAGGCAATATCATATTTACGAGTGTATTGGATAATTACCTCTGCAAAGACTTTGATTGCTTCGTCACCAGCAATATGACCCTATTGGTCATTTACCTGCTTGAAGTGATCTATATCTGCCATCACGATACTTGTCGGTAATTTTTTCTCAAAAGGAAACTCTTTTGCTTTTGAATTTCTTGAAAAGCAAAGCGCCTATTCGATAAACCGGTTAGTGTATCTATTTGAGCTAGTTGTTTGAGTTCCCCATTCAACTCAATGTAATAACTTAGAAATATAACCACTGTACTTCCGGTTATGAATGCTGGCAAAAATACCTGCAATAGCTGGTAGCCTTTTTCATAGAAGTCTATAGGGCTGATATTTAGCGGGGATTCAAACAATACAAAGCAAAGCACTACTGTTATCGTGGCAAAACAACTAGCTAGTCCATAATCCGCTCGGTTTCTGATATTTTTCAGTGAAGCGAATAGCCCTATTGCGTTGCATAAAATGGCATGAGTTAAATTAAGAAGTATGTTGACAGGGGTAAATAGTGAAATTGTTGCATTAAGTATTACTATGATAACCAATACATTGAAAATTAAAGGCTCATGGTTTCTTCGGCAAACAAATGCATAAAGGAAAAAGGGTAAGAGGGTACCGTTTACCATCGCTATAGGTTTGGCTACTCCACCTATTATCGCTTCACCAGAATGCGGATTAACTAGGGTGATAAAGTGAGTTATGGCGCTAATATAAAAAGCGATTAAGTAATAAACCTCTTATCTACTTTTTAAATCACGCTTAAAAACTATTGGTATTAACAAACAGATAAGAATACAGATGAGGCTCGCAAAACCGACAACATTTTCTTGCAATGGCATTGGTGCACCTTTTGTTTAATTTTCAACAAATAAACTATCAATGGTTTATAGTTTTAGACTAGTAGGCAGTGAAAAGCTATCTTCGACTAGCTTACAATTTATCTATCTTTACCAAAAATTTATCTTTTCCAGTGAATCGAGTATGCTTAATCGCTAAACAATAAGTGGCAGTTTTTTATTCGATATGACTCAGGCATCGCTTTGGCAGCAATCACAACAAAGTTCGCAGTTTGCAGAGCTTTGTAATGCACTATACGAGCGCGAATTACTGCTATTGGCAAGCTCAGCCCTGAGCAATGCAGAGACATTAAAGTCTCGACTACAAAGTTTACCCTATTATGTGCAAAAAGCCGCACACGCGATGGTTAATAAAGAGTGTCCAATGACGCTTGATACGCAGAACGCGACTTGGTCGACAAAGCAAAGTAGAGCTATGCCGCTTGCGGGTCAATCATTGGAAGGTGTCGCCCATTGGTACAATGTAAATACCCTACAAATGGGGCTTGTTGTGCCAGTTAAAAGTGGCGAACGTATCGTGCTTGACTGCATTGACCGTATAGACACCGAAACAAAACGGTTTCGCACTAACTGTCATGGTTGGTTTGTTGTTGACGAATTGATAGCTGAAAATACAGGGCTACTAAAGCCAACTAAGAAAGTGATGATGGCCAGTTGCGCTGGTCATGCCTGGAATGAGAAAGGGCCTTGTCAGCCAGTTATGCCCAGCCTGAGAGAATTACTATTATCATGTTCTATCAATTGGCAGAACCTTAAAAAGCCTGTTCCGGTGCAATACTCCCATAATTGACAGGGCAAGATCATACTTTGACTTGCGTAACTAGTAGAATTTGTGATCAAATCTAGCTTTTTAGGCTAGTTCATGTCATTTATCACCCACTTCAATAGTCTCAAAGATACTCGCTCTCACATCAATAAAAAGCATGACCTGCTAGATATCGTATTTTTAACTGTTGTCGCCATTGTCTCAGGTGCAGAAGGCTGGAAAGATATTAAACAGTTTGGCGATAGCAAGCTTGACTGGCTTCGTAAATTCAGGAAATTTGAGGCTGGGATTCCTGTAGATGACACCATTGCTCGTATCATCAGTGCATTAGAGCCTTCTGC
>JAKVCY010000064.1 GCA_022448425.1 Thalassotalea sp.
TAAATGCTTCTGCTAACAGATCTCTTCCAATACCCATCCCTTGATGCGAACTATCCGTAGCAATTTGATCTATCATCAATACGGGAACTTGGTTTGGATGGCTTCCCATTTGCACAAACCAGTCTTTTTCAAGGCTGTGTACTTGCAGAGTAATATACCCAACTACTTTACCGCTGTTTAAGGCAACATGGCCTCTAATTAAATTCTTCTGTACTTTTTTCGCACAACTCTTTTTTAAGAATTCGTTAAGGAATTTGTCACCGCAGTCAAATTCCTTCGTCATGCTTTTTTCAAGTTTTACTTTTGTTAGCGGCAAAATTGCCAACTGGCTTGCTTCGGGCATATTGTTATTACCTTCTTTTCATTAAGGCCCTCAGTTCAGCAGTTGGTTCGGCAGGTTTAGCCATAGCTCTATCTAATGCATCCCAGGAGTCACGCGTTAATCTAGTAACATGGCTAGATTCAATAACCTGTTGAGCTTTTTCTTGAGCAATTGACAACATAAACGCTGTCAGACTAATTCCTTTTAAATCTGCCGCCATTTCCAAAACTTGCTTTACTGTTGGCGTAGTTTTAAGTTCTATACGCGCTGGCTTCTCAGTACCAAACGGTTTCTCAAATTCTTTATTTGCTATTGCACTCATATTTACTAATCCTATTTACTTTTGATTTAAGTCATAAATACCTCCAAGGACTATGTACCCATTACAAGTACTTCTATTAAATTCATCATGGTTAATCTCCGCTTTTTAGTTAATTAAAATGATTTTTTTCAGTTAATTATGAATATTTTTAGTAATTTTCTATTATTTTTAAAATCCGTACAATTTACGGATTTTTAGATAATAATACAAACACCTACAACATGTCAACATTCCGTACTATGTACGTCTTAATCCACACTGAGACACTGATTACGTATAACTCGAGGGAATCCACATCTATGGGCGTTGGTAGATTCAACCAACAACCTCAAATCTATTGCTGGAGCACAGGCTGTCGAAAGAAATGACAATTTAAGTATCCTGTACTAGAATCGCCTAGTCGTTAGTTGCTCTAACTGCTGCGTTTATTTAATCCAGCATATTGTTGATGCTTCGGTAACCTTGCCATTAGGTAACTTTCTATATAACAGGCCCTCATCCGATACCAAACTGAAACATACAAGTATGCCTACGATGACTCTATCTACTTTTTTAAGGTGAATTGTGAGGGATAATTTAAAACCCTTTTTGTTTCTCTTACCCATGTCGGCTTTACTCCACTATTTGTTAACCGACTCCTATTGTACACACGTTTTTATACCCCCTTGTCCATTAGCCTCCCTAAATTTCTTTCTTAAATGCCTAATGACAGCATTAAATTATGTTACGGGAGGTCTTTATCAATAATTTCATGTTATTGCCACATCGCTACAAGTATTGAAGAAAAGTATTATCCCATTTGTGAACCTCAGCCCATTGAAATAATTCGCGTCAAAGTTGGGTAAGCAGGCATCGTACGGTGTGACTTAGTGCCTTAACAAGAAAGACTAGTCGTGCGAAGGCGTTTTTGAGAAGTTTTAAGAATCGAGTGTTTCTCTGTTCATTCAGAAGTCTGAAGTCAAAGCTGTTGAGAGGAAGTTGAAAGGATCCAAATGTACACTGGCGATGGATTTCACAGCATTTGGCATAATTGGATGGTGAAAGCGCTAGATAAAGAACTCTTATCGGAAAGGTTTCAAGAACGAGACATTCGTAAGAATACAGCAAGTGAAGTCGAGCTTGAGCATACACAATTGCTCTTGGGCCATGATAGTGTTAAGACAACTATCCGAAACTATAGATTGCTGCCCATTAAGGTAAAGCTTTCTAAATAGTTTTTGGAAAAACCGGATTTATTTGGAAACTAGGGACTGGCTGGCAGATACATCGAGTAGGGTGAGGCGTCACCGCCTCATCCCTCTCACAGAACCGTACATACGGGCCTCGTATACGGCTCATGTACATAGTTATTTAGCGTAATTGCTAAACACATATCCCGTTGCAACATTCTCCAAGTTCAT
>JAKVCY010000065.1 GCA_022448425.1 Thalassotalea sp.
TGCCATTGGGGAACAAATGCTTTGCAAAAGTCATCGACATCACAAAATAATTCAACTAGATTCTTCATGCCTGTTCCTTGTTAGATTGAATCGTTCTTGGTCGAAAGCTCCGATCTAGGAACAGGCATTTAGTTCAATTTCTTAAACGGGATTGGGGTTATATACTAAACACGTTTATTATTAAGACGAACACAAAAACTAAAATGCCTAAAATTATTGATAGGGATGCTTACCGATCAGAGTTAGCAACAAAAGCGATTGACGTATTTACAGAACATGGTTATAACGGCCTTGGTATGCGCGGTATAGCAAATACATTGGGTGTCTCGAAAAGTGGACTGTACCATTATTTCTCCAGTAAAAAAGAGCTGTTTGAAGCAAGTACAGAAATTATTACGCAAAGGCACAATTTATATGGTGTCAAAGACGAAGAAAAAATTCCAAAATCTAATTCAGGGGCATTGACAGCCATGTTGACTACACTAGATGATAGGTTTCAAGGTGAGATAGTACTACTTTTAGATTATGTGAAAAACCGAGAACCACAAGATATTGCTCAAGATGAATTATTAAAAAAAGCAGACACTCGTTTTATGGATGAACTAACCAGTTTTGTTAGTGCTGATAAATCAGAGCAAGCATATGCTTTAATGGTCGGTGGTTTAATGCTCCGTTTGTTGAATGGGAATCAAACTTCTATAAGTACAATAACTTCTTGGGTCTTAGAACTAAATTAGTCAAATTATTGAAATGATCTTTTAAAGATGAAATGTTAAAAGCCTCGCTTAAGTGTATTTATGTAGGAAAAAGTAAACTACTCAAAGGTACAATAGGTCGAGTTCTACTTTCAAGCAAAGCCACGAAACCGAAAGCACAGGAGCTGAAGGAAAAGAAAAGCATTTTGAACAAATGTCGTTCATGCTCAATTAATCATTGCAAATACAATTAGCTAAGTGTCTGATTCAAGTGGTTGGCTAGAGTTCCGGGCTCAAGTTCCTAGCGCAAACTGTGCCTTGCGATCCATACCGTTTTTAACAGGCACATCATTGAACTAAGCGCCTTTCCAGCAGCGCTTTTTGACCAGATCTATTTATCATTCCTATCCGTAGTTCAACATTAAATCCTACATCAAGCTGGTTTTTTAAGCAGAACGAGCGTAAAACTAATTAGATGTGAGAAATTGGCAATCGATTATTGGCTAACGAAAATAAATAAAAAGAGCACCAACTATGATTAATTTGTTGAGCAAGAAGTTTTCAAGCGTTAAGTCTGTATCCAGGAAAATGGCACTTATTACAGCGACAGCTGCACTTATGCCTTTATCTGCATTTGCGGATCGTTTTAAAGACGTAGAGATATCAGTGACACCGGTTTCAGATAAGGTTTATATGCTTCAAGGTATTGGCGGCAATATTGGGTTACTCGCTACGCAAGAGGGCTTATTACTCGTTGATGACCAGTATGCACCGCTAGCGGAAAAAATTGAGCAGGCAATGAAAAATATCGTTGACCAGCCACTCAAATATGTAGTCAACACTCACTATCATGGCGATCATACTGGTTCAAATAGCTACTTTTCGGAACAAGCGCCTATATTTGCTCACACCAACGTCAGAAAGCGAATCGCAAACGACAGTAAGCGCAGTGAAAAAGATTTACCCGTTGTTACTTATCAGCATGGCGTGACTATTCACCTAGCTGATGAGAAGGTTGTGTTAACCCACTTGCCTTCAGGCCATACAGACAGTGATACCATTGTATATTTTAAAAAAGCTAATGTACTTCACACTGGTGATCTGTTCTTTGAACTTGGCTTTCCTTACGTCGATATGAAAGGTGGCGGGAATGTAGATGGCTATGTGAAGAACGTGAAATACATGATCAAAAATTTCCCTGATGATGTGAAGGTTATACCGGGCCATGGCAAACTAACCGATAAAGCAGGCTTACAGATCTTTGTCACCATGATTGAAGATTGTGCAAAACTTGTAAAACAGCAGCTTGCTGAAGGTAAAACTGAAGCTGAAATATTAGCGCGTGGTGTTGATGAAAAATATAAACACCTATCATGGCGTTTTATTACTGAAGAACGTTGGTTAAAAACCTTGATTGCCGCTTATAAATAGTTTCCCTGTCTGATATTCATAATATCGGTTGCGCCTATCGGCTAAAGTCGCTTGTGCGCAATCAACCTATCGTTAAAATATACCTTTCTTAGCTAGGTTCTGTTGATCTTTAAGGGTTAAATTTTGTTCGAATTAAATGCATTTTTATCGCGGCACTTGTAATACGCATAGTTAATCTACGCACAGAGCAAGTACCGATTATTATGCTCCTGCATAATCTTAGTACCTGCATCCATGCAGGCATCAATGATAAAAATGTATTTAAACGAATCCTTTTACTACATACTTAGGACAGCATTTATGATGCCTTTCTACTGCGTTGCCCTACAAGGATGTAGGGTAAGGTGACTTTGCAGGAGCACAAAGTCTTTATCACTTATTTATGTGGAATGACCACACGATATAAGCTCTGCCTTGTATAAACACATCATAAATTGCTGCAAAAATAGCCTCGAAAGATCAACAGAACCTAATAAATAACTACACATTAACCGTGGTTTATAGGTAGAATACCGACTATTATTTGTCTGTTTTTTGGTTCTTTGAATAAATCAATTTTACATGCTGCGATACGTCTTTTGTCGCGACGTGAACACTCAGTTAAAGAATTACGTCAGAAGTTATTAACCAAATCATTTGAGTCAGAAGAAATCACACCTGTGATTGAGTTTTTGCTGGACAATGATTACGTTTCAAATATACGTTTTGCCGAGAGTGTGATACACAACAAAATAAGCAGAGGTTACGGCTGGCAACATATTCAGCAAGAACTAAAACACAAAGGTGTTTCGCAAGAGATCTATGGCGCAGTGTTAGCAGAGCAAGAAGTAGATTGGTATTTGCAAGCTGAGCTGGCCTATCAGAAAAAATACGGTGATACAGCTGCCGAAGACGCCAAAGACAAAGCAAAAAGATTAAGATTTTTACAATACCGAGGTTACTCGATTGATGAGTGTCTTTCGGCATTGAAAGTAGAATATTAAATAACGTTTGGAATTTAACATGATTAGAAGTAGTGCTGAGATAAGGAAAGCATTTTTAGATTTCTTTGCCACTAAGCAACATCAAATAGTGCAAAGTAGCTCACTCGTACCCGGTAACGATGCGACATTATTATTTACCAACGCAGGTATGGTGCCATTCAAAGAATGCTTCCTAGGCGCAGAAAAGCGTAGCTACACTCGTGCAACTTCTTCTCAACGCTGTGTGCGCGCTGGTGGTAAGCACAATGACTTAGAGAATGTAGGTTACACAGCACGTCACCATACATTTTTCGAAATGTTAGGTAATTTTAGCTTTGGTGACTACTTCAAAGAAGATGCGATTAAATTCGCATGGGAATTCTTAACGAAAGTACTTGAGCTACCGGTAGATAAACTACTTGTGACTGTTTACGAAACCGATGACGAAGCATTCGATATCTGGAATAAGCAAGTTGGCGTACCTGCTGAAAAGATAATCCGTATCGGTGACAAGAAGGGTGGCAAGCAGTACGACTCTGACAACTTCTGGTCGATGGGTGATACAGGTCCATGTGGACCATGTTCTGAAATTTTCTATGATCACGGTGAACACATTTGGGGCGGTCCTCCAGGCTCACCTGAAGAAGATGGTGATCGCTTCATCGAAATCTGGAACCTTGTATTCATGCAGTTTAACCGCCACGTAAGCGGCGAAATGGAAACATTACCTAAGCCTTCTGTTGATACAGGGATGGGCCTAGAGCGTATCTCAGCAATTATGCAAGACGTGCACAGCAACTATGAGATTGATATCTTCCAAGGTTTGATTGGTGCTGCTGCTAAGTTACTTGAATGTAACGATTTAGAGCATAAGTCATTACGTGTCATAGCTGACCATATTCGCTCTTGTAGCTTTATGATTACTGACGGTGTTATGCCATCAAACGAAGGTCGTGGTTACGTATTGCGCCGTATTATTCGACGCGCGATTCGCCACGGTCACAAGCTAGGTGCTAAAGACTTCTTCTTCCACAAACTTGTTAACGCATTAATTGAACAAATGGGCGAAGCATACCCAGAGCTAGTTCAACAACGTGCAGTTGTTGAAAAAATGCTACGAATTGAAGAAGAGCAGTTTGGCCGTACGTTAGATCGTGGCATGGCATTGCTTGAAGACATTATTGCTAATCTTGATGGCGACACTATCGATGGCGACGACGTGTTTAAGCTTTACGATACTTACGGTTTTCCAGCTGACTTAACAGCAGATATTGCCCGTGAGCGTATGCTCAAGATTGACCAAAATGGTTTTGATGTTGCCATGGGAATACAGCGCGAACGCGCGCAACAGGCGAGCCAATTTGGTACTGACTACAACGAGCAACTAAAAACTGACAAGCAAACTCAGTTTAAAGGTTACACGAAACATGAATTCTCAAGCACTGTAGTTGAGTTGTTTAAAGACGGTGAGCCTGTTGCCGAGCTTCAAGCTGGCGACAAAGGCGTTGTAATCCTTGATAACACGCCATTCTATGCTGAATCTGGTGGTCAAGTGGGTGACACGGGTACGCTTAGCACAGAGCAAGGTGAATTTACGGTTTCAGATACCGTGAAAGTAGGCAATGCATTTGCTCATCATGGTGTTGCGCAAGCTGCTATTGGTGTTAACCAGCGTGTTAAAGCTGAAATTGATATTGACCGCCGTGCCAAAATTGTTAAAAACCACTCTGCGACACATATCCTGCATGCGACGCTACGCAACGTACTAGGTGAGCATGTAACGCAAAAAGGTTCATTAGTAGACCCTGACAAACTGCGTTTCGACTTCTCTCACTTCGAAGCTGTTACCCCTGCAGAATTAAATGAAATTGAGCGTATTGTTAACGCTGAAATTCGCCGCAACTTAGTGCGTGAAACTGAGTTAATGCAAATTGACGAAGCTAGAGAAAAAGGCGCAATGGCGCTATTTGGTGAGAAATACGACGACGAAGTACGTGTCGTTACTTTAGGTGATTTCTCTACAGAACTTTGTGGCGGTGTTCATGTTGACCGTACGGGTGATATTGGCTTATTTAAAATTGTGTCTGAATCAGGTATCGCCGCCGGTGTTCGCCGTATTGAAGCGGTAACAGCTGAAGCAGCATTAAGCTTTATTGATAGCCAAGCGGATACGCTAGCGGCAATTGCTGCAATGGTTAAATCTGACGTTGCTGGCGCGCCAACGAAAGTTGAACAGATGATCAACAAGGCTAAGCAGTTAGAAAAAGAAATTGCGTCTCTGAAGCAAGAACTCGCGTCTGCAGCAAGTGGTGACTTGTTAAGCCAAGCGTTAGAGATCAATGGTGTGAAAGCGCTAATTGCTAACTTAGAGGGTGTGGAGTCTAAAGCACTGCGCGGTATGGTTGACGAGCTAAAAGTTAAAATGGGCTCAGGTGTCATTATGCTTGCGACAGCAGCTGGCGGTAAAGTAGGCCTAATTGCAGGTGTAACTAAAGACTTAACTGGCCAAGTAAAGGCTGGCGAGCTAGTCAATATGGTAGCTCAGCAGGTTGGTGGTAAAGGTGGCGGTCGTCCTGATATGGCGCAAGCCGGCGGTAGCCAGCCAGAGAACATTCCAGCAGCACTTGAAACTGTTCAACCTTGGTTAACTGAAAAACTTAGTTAATCTTTGTGGCAGTCATTGTTCAAAAATATGGGGGAACCTCGGTAGGTTCCCTTTCTCGTATTGAATCAGTTGCAGAACAGGTCATTGATACTGTTCGTCAGGGGCATCAAGTGGTTGTCGTTTTGTCAGCGATGTCTGGTGAAACTAACCGCCTTACTGCGCTCGCGCAGCAACTAGATCCTGTACCAGCCTCTCGAGAGCTCGATGTGCTTTTAGCAACTGGCGAGCAGGTTAGCATCTCATTAATGGCTATCGCGTTGGTAAAGCGCGGCATATCAGCGATTTCACTCGTAGCACATCAAATAGGTATTAAGACCGATAATCACTTTGGCGCTGCTCGAATTAAGCATGTTGACAAAAAGCGATTAGGTCAGGCACTTGAGCAAGAGCAGGTTGTTATTGTCGCTGGCTTTCAAGGGCAGGATCGCGACAACAACATTACTACGCTAGGGCGTGGTGGCTCAGACACCAGTGCGGTGGCAATCGCAGTGGCAGTAAAAGCAGCCGAAGTTCAAATTTTTACTGATGTTGACGGCGTTTATAGCGGCGACCCGCGCATTATTCCCAAAGCTAAACGCTTGGATGCTATTAGCTTTAGCGAAATGTTGGAAATGGCAAACCTCGGTGCAAAAGTGCTGCAAAATCGTGCAGTTGAGTATGCAAAAGAGTTTGATATGTCGATTCGAGTGCTCAGTAGCTTTGAACATGGTGAAGGAACACTTGTCACAACATCGCCTATCGAGACACTAGATAAAAAGAGTAGCTTGCCTGTTCATAGTAGCGTTTCTTCTGTTGTCTGTTTGCAAAAACGAGCGATTGCTTCACTTCCACGTTTAAAAGACTGTGAATACCTTCAGTTAAAACAAGAACTTAATAAACAAGGTATTGAGTTTACCCTTATTGACCCAAATAAATGTCAATTAGTTGAGGTAGAAAACAGCTGTGATTGTCATCACTTTGTTATATCTAGTGACAAAATTGTTTGTCTAAAAAGTATACTCGAAGAGATTACAAGCGCACCGACTTCTGGTATTATTCGCACGCTCAATGGTCTTTCCCAAATTTCGGTTATTTGCAGTGAGCCGAAAAAGCAGGAAACTATTGCCAGTAAGGTACTGTCTATACTTACATCTGCTGAAATTAGTACGAAACTAATTTCGACGTCAGCAACTGCGTGTTCTGCCGTTATTGATGAATCAGATCTAATTAACGCTATGCGCTTACTACATAGTGGATTTGGTTTAGATTCGTTACCCTAAGTTGTTATTTTTTCGCTGTTTATGAAGCTATTTCATGAATTTTTTTGAAAAATAGTCTAACTTAAAAAGGTCATTGACCTAAATTACTAGCTTAAAAATATTTAGTGGATCTCAATTCATACTTAAAGGAATCGTAGAATGTTAATATTAACTCGTCGCGTTGGTGAAACATTAATGATAGGTGACGACGTCACCGTAACTGTATTGGGCGTAAAGGGAAACCAAGTGCGTATTGGCGTAAACGCTCCAAAAGAAGTATCTGTTCACCGCGAAGAAATTTACATGCGCATACAAGCAGAGAAAGGCGATTCTGAGCCTTCAGGTAATCAATTCTAAGCGAAATTTTTTCTCGAATAAGGTCGGCTTTGCCCTGTCTTTCATACACAAATCCCTCGATGAAAATCGGGGGATTTTTTTTGAACTTATTTTGCATACCTCGATCAGATCTATTTTGATTTAGCGATAAGGTCAGTTCCAGTGTTTTCAACAGGTTCAGCGCAATGGGCAGCA
>JAKVCY010000066.1 GCA_022448425.1 Thalassotalea sp.
AATTCTAAAATAACTAATCAATTCAAATCTAAAGGTCCTTATTGCTTGCTGTCTTTATGAATAATTTCTAATGCTTTATTCAGGGCAGGATCTGTATTATGAACACCCCAATCCGCTGGGATAACCGCTATGTTTGCCTCAAAGTCTTCACGATAAGTACCATTTACATGAAATAACCTTTCAAAACCAAGATATAAAGTACTGTTACTCTCATCTAAGTTAATGCTTTTGATACCACCCAATAAATCAGCAACCGGGGCACCAATTATTGCTCTAGCACCAAGTGCATCAAACCCAATCATCATGCCTTCACCTATACTACCCGTCCATCGCCCGACTAAAATCACAAAAGGTTTACTATAAAAAGGTGTATTAGGTTTAGCAAAAGCTTGCTGCATTTGAGCCTCTTGAAACATCACACCATTTTCTTGCAATTGATATAATTGATAAGCTGTTTTTTGTTTAACAAAATGACCTAAGATTGGCTCAGCAACACTTGTATTACCACCACTTGGTATATTTCTTAAATCTACAATCAATGCTTGTGTATCAACTAAATTTTCGATTGCTTCTTTGAAAGCTGTCACAGTTTCAGAGTTACCTAAAGAATTGTTAAAACGAATATAGCCGACTTTCTCTATATTTTTATAAGATAATACAGGCGCTTGTTTTGCAAGGTTAATTGCTTCATAAGTAGCTGCTAGTTCCAATTTTTTGTTGTTAGGGCCTTGCTGCACTGTCAGTGTTCTAGCTTGATTTCTTAAACCTCCTAACGTGACGTGGTTTAATGGATTCGACTACCCCAGTTAAGAGATAATAAACTTAACTGGAGATCAACATGACAAAACGTAAAAAGTATTCTAAAGAATTTAAGCTCGATGCTATCGCATTAGTTATTGAACAAAACTATAGTCAGGCGGAAGCTTCGAGAAATTTGGACATTAATCCCAACATGCTTGGCCGGTGGATCAAGGAAGCTGAAAATGATGATGGTCAGGCTTTCAGAGGAAATGGCAAATTAACACCTGAGCAAGAAGAAATTCGTCAGTTAAAAGCACAAGTAAAGCGCCTCGAAATGGAGCGCGAAGTGTTAAAAAAAGCGATGGTCTTCTTTGCCAAAGAAACGAAGTAAAATATTCGTTTATCGCCCTACATAAGAAGATCTGGCCAGTGGTGCTCATGTGCCACGTACTGGGTGTTAAAAGTAATAATTATTATAGTTATCAAAAGCGTAACCTCGACAAACAGGAAGATCCGACGCATGAAGAAATGCTTGATTGGGTCAAAGATATAGCAAAGTTCAGCGATAATACTTATGGCGAACGTCGTATTCAAAAAGTGCTCAATGCGCTTAGCTACCCTGTGAGTCGACAAAAAACAGCGAAGCTTATGAAAGAAGCGGGTGTGTGGGTTCGCTATAAAAAGAAATACAAAGTAACAACGAATAGTGATCATAATAAGCCAGTTTACGACAATGAGCTTCAACAAGATTTTACCGTAGCAGCACCGAACCAAGCTTGGGTGCAAGACATCAGCTATATTTGGACATCTGAAGGCTGGTTATATTTAGCGGTTGTCATTGATTTATACTCTCGTAAAGTCGTGGGCTGGAGTATGGGGTCGAGAATGAAGGCTCAGCTGGTTTGTGATGCATTGACCATGGCCATTTGGCAACGTCAGCCGAAAGCTGGGTTAATTGTTCATTCAGATCAAGGCGTTCAATATGCAAGCCACCAATATCGGCGGTTATTAAAGGACCATAGCTTTATTGGCAGTATGAGCAAAAAAGGTTGTTGTTGGGATAATGCTGTTGCTGAAAGCTTCTTTGGCAGTTTGAAGCAAGAGAGAGTTCATTGGCGTAACTATGAAACACGGTATGGTGCGCAACAAGATGTCTTGAATTACATAACGATGTGGTACAACAGTCGTCGTTTACATTCTTACCTGAATTACCTAAGTCCTAGTGATTTTGAACGGGCGGCAGAAGACTTAGAAATGGTTGCTTAACTGAGGTGACTGAATTTAGTTGACCAGGTCAAGTCTTTGAAAAATATCCATTGATCTCTACCTAAGTCTTTAGCTCGATATATAGCTGCATCGGCATCTTTTAATAATTCTTGGGCATTTTTAGAGCCCGTATCATCAAAGGCGATACCTATAATTGCTGTTGCCACATACTCAATACTTTCTAATGCCATAGGTTGATGAAGCACATCTAAAATAGTATCTATTATTTCAATGACTTCTTCTTGATTTTTGATTTCTTCACATAAGATAACAAATTCATCTCCACCAAATCTTGCAACTCTGTCTTGTGGGTGGGCGGAGTGAGATAAAATATCGGCGATGATTTTTAACAATTTATCTCCCATTTCGTGACCATAAGTATCGTTAACCAATTTAACATTATCTAAATCGATAAATATAAGTGCGATATGGGTGTGAAATTGCGTCTTTTTGTTAATGGCATTTTGTAACTTAGTTTGTAATAGCTGTCTATTGGAGAGATGTGTTAAAGGGTCATGGGTTGAGCGCCATTGTATATTTTTTTCGATTTTTGCTTTTTTAGTTAGATCATTGATTGTCGCGCAAATTAAATCAGTATTGTTAATGTGAGTTTTTTCTAAGCGTAAAAGCGCAGGAAAGTTATTACCACA
>JAKVCY010000067.1 GCA_022448425.1 Thalassotalea sp.
GTAAACGTCCGGTAATCTGCGTCTAACAAATATTTATAAGTCTCGTAAAGTTAAAACCAATTAACCTTTGGAGTAACTTATGAGAATTATGCGCAGCCAAGAACAATGGCAATCTATCATTGAAGACCAACAATCTAGTGGTTTAACCATTATTGATTATTGTCGCCAACATAAACTCTCACTGACTAGCTTTTATGCTCACCGTAAAAAGCTAGATTTAACGCAACCTGGATTTATTCGCGCTAAAGTGACGCAACAAATTGAGTTTGAGACACGCTCAGAAGAAAATATTAGTCTCCGCGTTGGTAATGCAACTCTCTCTTTACCAAGTTCAACCTCCGCTTCGTATCTTGCTCAAATATTACGCGAGTGTGCCTGATGAAAATGTTTGTGGATGTACCCGAGGTATTTTTACATCGTGATTTTGTTGATTTTAGAAAATCCATCAATGGACTCGTTGGTATTGTGGAATATGAACTTGCTCGTGATGCTTATACTAGTGCGCTATTTGTATTTTGTAATAAAGCCAAAGATAAACTCAAAATTTTGTATTGGGATAAAACAGGTTTTGCATTGTGGTACAAACGACTTGAGAAACAAAAGTTCAAATGGCCTAGCAAAATATCGACTCAAGAATTTACATTGAGTTCAGAGCAGCTTCAATGGTTATTATCCGGATATGATGTCCTTGGTCATGAGCCTCTACACTATCAATCACAGATCTAGTTTGATCAAAATAGCAGTCAACGATCGTGTACATGCCCTTGATATTATTTAAGTTCGAAAACAGATTAGACTTAAAATACTTGCTAAACTACGAGCATGAAAATTGATGCTAATTCACTGCCAGACGACCCAGAACAACTCAAGCGTATGCTGCTTGAGTTGCAGAAAATTGTTATCAAAAAAGATGAAATCATTCATAGCTTGCTTGAACGCTTTGAAGTAGCCAAACGAAAACAATACGGTAAAAGCTCTGAGCAATTACCTGGCTCAGGTGAAACCTTTAATGAAGCTGAAGAGATTATTGATGAAGCGGATAAAGCTTTATTAGCCGAGTCAGAAATAAATAAAAGTAACGCAGTTAAGAGCAAACCTAAACGTAAGCCCCTACCAAAAAACTTACCCCGTAAAGTCGTCACTATAGATTTATCTAGTGAAGATAAAACCTGTGATTGCTGTCAGAGTAAACTACATCAAATCGGTGAAACGCGTAGTGAAAAGTTAGAGTTCGTACCAGCACATATTAAAGTGATAGAAACTATTCGTCCAAAATATGCGTGCAAGCAGTGTGAAAAAACAGGCACCAAAAATCATATTAAGTTAGCACCTATGCCAACAAGCCCCATTACAAAGGGTATTGCAACAGCGAGTTTGCTGAGCCAAATTATTAGCGCTAAATATCAATATGGCTTGCCATTATATCGACAAGAAAAAATGTTCAATGATTACGGTATTGAACTGAGTCGTAAAACCATGTCTGATTGGATCATGCGTTGCGGAGAATTATTTTATCCGTTGTATGAGAAATTAAAAAAGACCTTACTTAGCCAAGCTGTCATTCATGCAGATGAAACGCCCTTAAAAGTAATTAAAGAAGATAAAAAAACAAGTTACATGTGGGTGTATTGCTGCGGTACTGATAGACCGACGATTAACATGATACCGAATATCGTTTTATTTGATTATCATAATAGTCGCGCCGCATCTTGTGTGGTTAATTACCTTGATGGCTACCAAGGTTACTTGCAAGTTGACGGTTATAGTACTTATGGTAAAACAACAGCAAAAATAGCAGGTTGTATGGCACATGCACGTAGAAAATTTGTTGATGCAAAAACGGCGCAAGGTAAAAATAAAACAGGCAAAGCAGATGTTGCTTTAAACCTTATCGGAAAACTCTACGGTATTGAAGCTTCGCTAAAAGACAAAAATGTTGATGAAAAATATCAAGTACGACAAGAAAAATCAAAAGCGATTATCGATAAACTTCATGTCTGGGTAATTAATAATAAAGACAAAATCCCACCGAAATCAAAACTAGGTGAAGCACTTACTTATTGGCTTAATCAAGAGCATAAACTTGTCACTTACTTAGAAGATGGGCGCATTAATATTGATAATAATCGGGCCGAACGTGCAGTTAAGCCGTTTGTGATAGGTAGAAAAAATTGGCTATTCTCCAACACTGCAAAGGGAGCAAAGGCAAGCGCCATGCTTTATAGCATTGTTGAAACGGCCAAAGCCAATAACTTGTTAGTTGATAGCTATTTGAATACTTGTTTAGATGAACTTGCCAAAAAGCCTGAGAGTATTGAGCACCTGCTACCTTGGAACATTAAACTAGGCTAGATGTATTTCCCCAGACGCTTACACACAACTGCTATTCATGCGAAGTAAGCTGTTAAGTTTGCGTTAGAGTAAGGTGTTAGATGCAAAGTTTTGAGTTTTTTGTTTTTACACGGGTTTTCCATACTCTTGTGTCGTACTTTGGATTGGTGGAGTCGCATTTGTTACTTTAGTTTTAATTCCTGCATTAAAAAGCTTAGATGACAAACCACAACGTATGGCGCTGTTTGAACAACTAGAAGGAAAGTTTTCATTTCAAGCTAAGTTTACAACCGTTATAACTGGCTTATCCGGAATCTACATGATTGAATATCTTGATGCTTGGGAGCGGTATTTGGATATGCAATTTTGGTGGTTCCATTTAATGACGTTTTATTTGTTTTAAAACCTCTATTTTTACATAAATGCTTCCATCAACAAGCTAAGGTAAATTGCGACAAAGCATTTAAATATCTGCATATTATTCTATTATCATTTAGTTTAGTTGCTACAGCTGGGGCGCATGGTTTTAGTGTTTTTTAATTCGTTATCCAATTAAGCTCATGCCAATATATCTTTCAATGATTTTAAAATAGTCCTTTGACATATAAAAAGAAGACAGTGCTTTATCAAATTCATCTATTTTATGATTATTTAATCTGAAATAATAGTAAAATATATATTTACTTAATACCAACTCTATTCAGTAAGAGGTCAAATATAAATTAGGATAAATTTTCAAGAGCACAGGTTTATAGCTCCAGGCTAAACCTAAGTACCTATATCCATATAGGCAAGGCGCTTGATTGAGTAATAGCTGGCTATTGGGATTGAAAGCAACGCAGCTATTGTATATTTAGACCATTTAGATTGATCACATATTTATTGGAATTGGTATAAGACTATGTACTCAAACCTTTCTTTAACCAATAATTCAGGTAAAACCCCCATATCAACAATCACTTGATAAATGGCATGGTGCGCGAGCTTTTGAAACTCGGAGCCGAAATATCCCATTGCGCCTTGGAATGTGGCAATTGAAGCTGATTTTAAATCACTCAATGAAATGGGATTAAACGCATTCTTTTTAAGAGAAAAAACCATAGGTTTATATTTCACTATGGGTTGGCTAGTGTAAAAATCTTTTTCGTCTTGATGCATAAAAATTGGTGCAATAGTATTATACTCATGACTTTTAACTGAACTGTTCCCTCTTGCTAATCTTGGGAATTTAAAATCTACCTCATAACCGAGTTTAAATAAAACCGCTTGTACTATATCTAAATCAATCACTTGTTGAACATTAGATATGATCGGGTTTTTAAATAATTAATCAGCTCGCAAGAGCTGATTAATTGAAGTATTATTTTTTGGCTAACAGATCGGATAAGTCTGCTATTTGTTGTTGTAAAGCTTTTACTTGTCCTTGAGA
>JAKVCY010000068.1 GCA_022448425.1 Thalassotalea sp.
CTTATCGAAGACGAAAATGTATTCATTCTTCCCAATGATAGGCTTAAGCCTATAAGTGCTTACAATCTCGATCTAAGCTTCGAAGCCTATCCGGGAGAAACCGATAGATACTCAGCTAATATATTTGGTAAATGGATAAAAAACAGTTTAGCTTCCACTAGTCAACGCTTGCTTTTAAGTGATGTAGCTAGCGATTATCCTGAACTATTCTCTAGTGATTTTGACCGTGTCTACATAGATGTTGTAACTCCAACGAACCAAAGCACTTATTTTTTATATGGCGTAGAAGGGAGTGTGCAATTAGAGTGGTCACTGGGCGACTATATGTCGTGCCTTAACGTGTTTCACTTTGGGGTAGTGGCAAATGCTAGTTATACATTTGGAAATGTTCAGTACTACAACACTAATACTGGTGACCGCCTAGATAAAAAGACTGCGCCTTATCTTTCTCCGCTATTGGCCAATCTTACCGCCTATCTTGAGGGATACGCATTGAGCCTAAGGCTTTCAGCCACCTATCGCGATGAGTATATTGCAAGAGTAGATGGAGGAACCTTAGTTGATGAAAATGAGACAGGATTTCTATCAACGCTATATATGGATGCGGTAGTCGCTTATCAAATATCGGACAGTGTAGAGCTAAGGATTGAAGCAACTAACCTCACTGATGAACGAGAAATTCAGTACTCCGATTCTTCTTATCGTCCATACAATACTACGGTAAGTGGTCGTAATTACTCTCTTGCCATTTCTTATCGCTATTAAAAGCTCGAAGGGCTTATTCTTATAGGCCCTTCGAGCACATTCATTTACATTGAATAAGTAAAACCTAAGTAAAAGGTTCTTCCACTTACCGTTGTGTTGTACAAACGGTCATCCGAATCGCTGTATTGCTCTTCGCGCTCATCAGAAAGGTTGATTCCTTCTAGTGCCACCTTGAGGTTATCATTTACATTATAAAATGCTGAGAAGTCCCAGTAAGTGGTGCCGTGAAAGCCCGCCTCATCTTGGTCACTGCTCGACGTTTCAACCTGCGTTAGGTAATCATCACGATAGGCTGCAGAAACGCGCATTCCCCAATTATCAGTCTCGTAATACATCGTTGCATTGTAGATATTTTCAGACAATCCATAAAAGGGGCGGTAAACCTCCACGCTTTCACCATCGACTAAGATGTTGTGTAAAGACTCGCCATCAGAATAGGTATAGTTAACAATAGCGCCAAGATTATCGAACGGTGCTGGCAGAAAATCGAAATCACGCTGGAACGCTATTTCCCAGCCTGAAAAGTCGCTTTCTGCTAAATTTTGAGGCTGTGAGAAGGTGTACAGTGTATCTGGCGTTTGTGCATTTCCATTTTCGTCTACCATGCCTTCAATTAACGAAAGCGGATATCCTGTATCACCATAGGCTATTGGAGATACATTAGTAGCTATAAAATTATCAATCTCTTTTTGGAAGTAAGTGATAGAGGCATAACCGACTTCATTAAAGTAGTACTCAACACCTGCCTCCATATTGATTGTTTCAAAAGGCTGAAGACCAGGATTACCCGCATTGATACTCAAACCACTTGAACCAAATAATGGGTCAGTATTTACCGTACCTGATACAGATAAGCTTCCCAGTGTAGGTCGCGTTACGTTTTTCCCTGCGCTCGCTCTTAACACAAGGCTCTCAGTGGCATACCATGCAACATTTAGCGTAGGCAACAGTCCATCATAGTCCCTCTCTACAGTGACGTATTCACTACCATTTACTATGCCACTCGATTGAATATCGGTATCAAAATAGCGTAAACCAAAACTAGCTCTCAGCTCAGAATCGGGTAATAGCAAGTCATATTCATATGTCGCGTATAGCGCCGTGGTCTCTTCTGTGACTTCATTAGGCGCATCGCTATACATAATGTCGCGGTCAACATTGAACTCGTTTAGCACAGCGCCAACGTCAGTACTTAACCAATCTTGTTTTTTGTGAATGGAGTTCACATAAACAAAATCAGGATTAATCACATCGCTTACTTCGCCACTTTGCCATTCACTTCTTAGTGCATTGCCAACTTGTTCTTTGTTGTTGCTGTGTTCAAACTTTTTAAAAGAGCCACCAAATTTCAAAGACGCGTTATCAGACAGCAAGTAATCCGCATCAAGCTTAGCGATATCAAAGCTATTTTCTACTTCGTCCTCCTGAAGGTCTATCTCGTGATAACGATACTCATTGATATCTGTTGGATCAAATCCGTTGATGTAGGTATTGCTACCATAAAAGCGGTCTTCTCTGTAGTCTATGGTCATATCCGCGAAAGATTCTAAGTAGACTTTTGCACTATTACTTTCGTACTCACTTTCCATATGCCCGAGTAAGCCTGAAACCGTAAATGCATCCGTTACACGCCATTGTGCGTTCAACACCAACTGTGAAATGTCTGTTGTTGCTTCTTGGTCGCGACTTTCTGAGTGCAGAGCGGTATTTTCCCACGACGAATATATAACTTCGTTGTTTTGGTTATATTCTATTTCAGTCAAGGCAGAGCAAAAATTGCGTGCCCCTTGATAGTCTGCACCTGTGCAGCCAAGTGCGGTAGAACTAGAACCTCTACTTTGTAAGTGAAACTCTCCGCGATCGTTATCAAGTGTGCCGTATAATGCATCGAGACCAAGTGAAAATGCATCAGATGGTCTGTATTGAAGCGCTAATGTAGCGCCAACCCTAGTTTGTTCACTATTAAATTGAGAGTATCTACTACCTCGTGAGAAACGCAGGTTGCCGCTATTTACAGCATCTTGATCTGCTGGTGATAGTGAAGATATGTCTGAGCCTTGGGCGTTGCGAGGTCGCCAACGATAAGTGTTATAACCTTGTTCAGCCGTATCACGCTTGCTAAGTGCTAGTGAGACAAGAGCGCCGAAATCACCCCATGTGTTTGAAACTAATGCTGCGACTCTCGGGGCTACGTCGTCGGTTAACGAATTATCACCCGCTTGCGCACTGATTACACTTTTGAAGCCATCATAATCAAATGGCTTTGCGGTATAGAGTTTGACGGTGCCGCCTATGCCGCCTTCATCCATTTCTGCAGAATAACTCTTCTGAACGTCAATTTGGTTAAATAGCTCGGACGCAAAAATGTTAAAGTCGAAAGAGCGAGATAGGTTAGTTGTACCTCTACTATCCATTGCAGATGAGGATGTGCCCAGTGCTTCCATGCCGTTTAATTGCACTTGAGTAAAATCTGCGTTTAGGCCCCGTAGAGATATTTGTCTACCTTCACCGGCTTCACGAGTTATGGTTACGCCTGGTATCCTTTGAATAGACTCCGCTAAATTGAGGCTTGGGAAGTCAGCAATATCTTCAGCAAGGATTGAATCTTGCGAACCTAGCGCGTCCTTTTTTAAATCTTTAGCTTTTATCAGCGAGCCACGAAAACCACTCACTACAATTTGTTCTATCATTTCATCTTCAGTCTGCTGTGCTTGAGCAGGAAATTGCGTCATGCAGGTGGCTGATAGGACAGCTGTAGCTAAGAGTGTTTTTTTAAAGTTAGTATGCATGGGTTTACCTTTTAATTGATTAAATTTTGATGTGTAACAGCGTTAAATCTTTTCAAGCAATCATTCTCGAAAGACACGGAATAACTGCGATTAGTGGATTGAGGAGAATGCTTATAGAAATCGCTAGAGATGAACTGAGCCCCACTGGCAAAAGCAGCATCTCTTTGCTCTCGCAAACTTTCTGTCGTAGCCGATAAATCAGCATCTGCGCGGGTTCTCACTAGAAAACCATCTTTGACTAATGCTTGAATTTCTTGCTGATTTTTAACTGGATCGTTTCGAATGAATATTGCGGCAGCGTCGGAGTTTTTCGGTGCAGAGAGAAACATGCTTCTATCTTGAAGCGTTGAACTTTGTTGAAGATATATTTCTTTTTGAGCTTCGTTAGCATCGAATAAAAATAAGAATTTACCGCGTAGTGCAACAATACTTGGCCAGCCAGCCTCTGTTATTGCTGCTCTTAACGTGTGGTAGCTGGCGCGAACGAGATCTGGCGTAACTAACTTGCTTCCAAATAAACGCGCAATTTCATTATCTAAGTGTTCATAGTCTGAAATCGAAAAAATGGCTGGGGCCGCCTTATTAACAAACGTTGGCTGAGACTCTTTTGCATTTAAAAGAACGGTAATAGGGAAATGATTAGGGTTCGCTTCTGACCATTCTAGAAGTTGCCTTGCACAAAGCTGCAGGGTCGAACAATGCGTCATTACATCTACGTGTGGAATATGTAGAACCTTAAACCCAGGTTCTGCCAAAGTTTGACGTTCGCTCTTTGTAAACCAATTGCTATTGGAAAGCGTTTCTATTTCTGGTTTGTCATATTGATGTCCATTCGGATCGTTAACTACATCAATTTCAATTTGACGAATTCCTAAATTCAACTGTTCTTGAAGCGAAGGGTGACTATAAGAAATTCGCTTCAAAAGTTCAGGTGACGTATCTGCTAAGAATTGCTCTGCCTCTGGTGGTAGCGCCTTTTTGTAGCTATTGTGCGAACCAATAATTTGATACTGGTCTAGTGATTTCGCGCAAGATATAGCGCTAAGAACCAGAGTTAAAGAAAGTAAGAAATAACGCATAGGTACACATTCAAAGACTATTTTGAAGGGTAGAGCGGAGTTGTTTGAAAAAGGGGACAGGAAATTTTTGCGAAGAGATAAACTTCACAAAAGTGTCATACAACAAAACGCTTGAAATAGATTTTTAGTGGAGCCACTGTCCCCACTAAGTGCAAAGCGCAGTTATTAGTGTTAGTGACTTGATAAACGGGGCTGCGTTATGGGTAAAAATGAAAACAGAACGAAAGAGATACCAGTTTTTAACGTTGGCGCTTTCAATGTAATGTCTAGCGGGTTGCTAGTTATTTTTTATTTTTTTGCACTTATCTCTACTAATGCCTTAGCCCAAAGTGAATTTACGCAAGTAAAAATAGCCTTCATAGCAGATATCCATCTTCACGCACCTGAAGCCGCTGCAGCAAAGCTTCCCAAAAATGCCTTGCCAAAAGACCCTGTAAGCCATGCTCCAATATTATTGAGAAGCATGCGGGCTCAATTAGGTTCTACTCGACTGTTTAATGAAAATATTATGGTGTTTAAAGAAGCGCTTGATGATGTGGTAGAAAGAAGTATCAAGTTAGTAGCGTTACCGGGAGACTTTACAGACGACGGTCAGCCAGTAAATATCCTTGCATTAAAGGAAATACTAGACGAATACCGACATAAGTACGGACTACGGTTTTTCGCTATCAACGGAAACCATGACCCAGTCAGGCCTTTCACGCAACCAGGTGGTAAACGCGACTTTATAAATCGTGAAGGTGTAGAAGTCAGTGTTATGAGCCCATCACATCAAGAGTGCATGTCTGGGAGAAGTGATTTTTGTTCAGAATTGCTGAAAGAGTGGGGGTATAAAGAGATTGCACAATCACTTTCTGAACATGGTTTCTTACCTTCGCCTGAAGACAAGTTGTTCGAAACGCCATTTAATACAGTGGATTTAGATGAGCGCCACTGGCAATGGTGTGACACCGAAGAATTTTGCGTATACATGCCTGATATGAGCTATTTGGTAGAGCCAGTGGAAGGCCTTTGGCTATTGGCGATAGATGCCAATGTTTACAGGCCGAAAGGTAGCTTGAAGGACAAGCAGTTTTATGGGTCGAGCAATGCTGGCTACAATGCGCTAGTTAAGTACAAGCCAAAACTGTTGGATTGGATTAAAGATGTTGTTGTACGCGCTAAAAAGCAGAACAAAAAATTAGTCAGTTTTAGCCATTTTCCTATGGCTGAATTCTCAGACCAACAAACACAAAGTATTGCTGAACTACTTGGCGAAAATTCACTGCAAATGTCACGTCAACCAAGTGAAGATACTACAGCTGTGCTAGCGGCAACAGGTTTGAAACTGCATCTTGGCGGTCACATGCATCTATTTGATGTAAGCCAATCTTCAAAGCACGGTTTAACCAATGTTCAGGTGCCATCTTTGGCTGCTTATCAGCCTGGCTATTCAATAGTGACGGTTAATGTAAAAGGAAAATCACTCGTAGAGACAGTAATCGTGCGGGAGGTTAAGAATTTTTCAAAATGGTTTTCGATTTACGAAAGGGAGTGGGGCTTTCTTCATAGAAGTCAGCAAGCCACGTGGGACAACAGTATTTTGTCGTCAGAAAATTATTTGGATTTCACTGACCAGCATTTACAGCAAGTTGTCAACGGTAGATATTTAGATGAGTGGCCTTCAAACCTGGTAGAGCAACTCTCGTCAAATACGGTAAAAGAGATCATTGACCTTTGCCATTGCGCTTCAAGTTTCAAGAGTATGGAAAATAGTAGTGAGCTTAATGCGACAAACCTCGTTATAGACTTCTACAGAGCAAGAAATGCGGGAAGTTTTGCCCGTTTAGCTTTACCCCGTAACTTCTATGACCAACTTTCGCTTTGCTTAAAAAGCCTAGCTCCACAAAACACATCAAAAACTTTAGACGACAGCGACGCTCTAAAAAAAGCACTGGTCTTAATAACTAATACGGTCTTGGCGTCGCGTCAGGACAAGGCTGCCGTTAGTCTTGTGTTATGACTAATTTAGCTAAGCAAAGCTAAAATACTGAGTGTAAGTTGGAGAGCTAGTTTTCTAATATAAGCGATTTAAATCGGTGGCTGCCAGGGTAAAGAGTGAATGCCCGTCCTGTTTCAACCAACCGACCCTGCTGGTAAAGTTTTTCTACGGTGGCTTGATAAAGTGGCATAAATTTGCTTAAAGGAGAGCTATCAGAATTGCCCATTCCGGCATAATATCCAACATGGAATGAGCCATCGTCCAATGAGACTAACAGCGAAGGTGTAGGAGTGTTTGCCTTCTCCTCAGTCCAATTTTTTATAGTACCCATTACTTTTTCGAGAGATACATCATCTTTCATTTTCTTATCCTCATTTCAATACTTATCTACAAGCAAAGTTCACCGTCTTTCCGAGTGAGAATTATCTCGCATTAAAAGTATAAAAAATAGACATCAAAATGATTTGTGCTTTCATACATTACGCTAGTGTTCGGTAGTTAATTTGAGGGAGGCGTAACGCAATTCGGTTTACTTTACTCAGTGGGTTGTGCGACTTAAAACAGGATATTGAAGTAGTTGGCTGATTAATCTGGGCGATCAAGCTTGTCTATGTAGGCGTTGAAGGAATGTACCGAAGGTCAGCAGTAAAAACACTGTGCCTTCGATACCTCAATAGAGCAAAACGGTTAGAGGTACTTGCTCCATTTGTCTAAGCTTGAAAATGTATTGTTAGTTTTATTGATATTTTTAGTATCTCGGCCTTCATAGCTGCGATGAACAGTGCCCCACGTAGTAGTGGTGTCTTATCTCTAGCTTTGGTAATGCCTATTAATGATGCTTATTCCTTGAACGCCATTAAGCGTTGAAACTAGCTTTGCTAGTTGAAGTTTGACTTGCAACAACGTCTCCCAATTTGCTTATATCGTTGTCTTCAACTTTTACATTTGCCGGTATTCGTCGCTTGCTGTAACGCGTTCTGGAGCTTAGATGCCTTACCGTTTGGATTTGCTGGGGTACTGCTGCAGTCTGCTGCGAGCCCCTGCCCAGCAAAAATCATAGCGCCGCATGCGGTTAATAGCTGTAACGAGGCTTTTAGATTTCTTTTCAAATTTATTTCCTGATTTTACACCAAAATAGATAAACACTATTGAGGTTCTAAAAGGTCATACATTGCACTTCCAGCAAGCAAAAAGGCACCCACACCAAATAGCTGAGAGTCATTTTTTGTTACTACATCGGGCTTTTCATTGACTCCCTGTACCCACCCAAACTTTCCATCAGGATGTACGGCTGAAGAAAGTACCCCCCATCCTTTTTTTACGTTAGGTAGATATGTGTTTTTAACTAGTAAGCCGTTATTAATTCCCCATGCAATTCCATAAGTGAAAAAGGCCGTTCCACTGGTTTCTGGCTCAGCATACTTTTCTCCTGCCAGCAGTGACATAGGCCAAGCGCCATCTTGTTTTTGCAGCTCTACGATAGCTAATGTGAGCTCTTCGTAGAGCGACTCATAATAAGAACGGTATTGGTGATCGCGAGGGAGGTTTTCCAAAACATGTACGACGCCTGCGTATACCCAGCCCATTCCTCTAGACCAGAAAACTTGCTCACCAAATTTCCCCTGTTTGTCAAAATAGCGAGAATCTCGGAAAAGTAATTTGGATTTCGGATCTTGCAGATAGGCGATGGTTGCTTGGAACTCTTTGTGAGCGTAATCAGCGTATTTTGGATCGCCTGTAATAGCGGAAAGTTCGAATAGTACGGGCGGCCCCATAAACAAGGCGTCAGCCCAACACCATCTCCATTGGCAGTTGTGTACGTTATCTTTATTTCTGCCAGCGACGAACTCGAGGCTATTGTCTGGCGCTTTCTCAATGAGCCAGTCAAACGTATCTTTTACTGGCGCAAGCGCTTCTTCGTTTTTATGTCTGCGATAATACCAAAGGTTGGTTTGCCCAATAACATGGTCGTCGGCAAAGTATTTAACTTTACCCATTTTCCAGTTGTGAGCATTACCCACGTACCCGATCCAAGTTTCGTAAAAGGGGTTCTCTGATCGTTCGGCAAGTTTAGTGAGGCCCTTATAGAAAGCGCCTTGAATCCATCGTCCATACGCTTCAGAACCAGCTCGAGCACGGCCGACATGAGTCATATGTTGAGTGCGCGCAACTTGCCAATTTGCGACATTTTCCATTTGTGCCATCACGTGTTCTTGTGTTGGCAACTGAGGAGCATTGTTGCTCGATGCAAAGGCAAACATCGGAAGGAATACTAATGTAAGGATGATTTTTTTTCTGTAAGGCTTTCTTAAACTGTTTAGTAGAACTTTCATTAATCTTCCTTTTCAGATGGAACATAGCCTAATGGCATAATTTCGATACTCTTGAATTGTACGGTACTATTTTCTGCTTGAATGGCGATGAAGCCACTATGCATGGTTGTGTCACCATACAGCGATAAAAGGTTTTGATGTTTTTCGTCCAAAGTGGGGTTACTGTAGGAAAGGACTTCCTTTCCATTAATAGCGTGAGCAATCAGCTCACTTCCTTGAACCGTAATTTCAATGTCTACCCATTGGTCACCTGGAAATGTTGCTGAAGCTGATAAAACGCAATGCTTAGTAATTTTCACCCCATCGATATTGATATGACTGCCTGGCGTGCACACGTTACCGGTGGGTCGAACATCATTGTCCCCATTAGCACCTAAAAGCTGAACTTCCAAACTCACTGGGAAACGTTGCTCTTTCCTCATGGACGAGGGAGGTTGGGCGTGGATCATAAATCCGTTATTTTTCCATGCGTTTTTATAACCCGGTAGCTGTTGTTCTAGAAAACGGTAGGTCGCCCGCAACTTATAATACGAATAAGGCGTTTGATAGAATAAATGCCCGAATTCGAAATCGAACTTGTCGTATTGGTCGTAATTCGTAGTCAGATAACCATTTTGGACACGAAATGTGTTTTTGTAATTTACACCTAAATCGTGGCCAGCAAACTTGGGTATCCAGCCATCTAAATTTTTCCCGTTAAATATTGGGATCCATTGATCTTTTGGTTGTGGGTCAAGGTCACTCGCGTGAAGATCAGCTGAAGCAACCAGGCCCATTAGAATTACGCACGTTTTGCCAAATAATCTTAATAACTTGATCATTGTTTATGCTCACATTAGGCCTTTCTTCAAAAGATTAGCGGCATAATTGGCGGCTCTTGCGGTAATGGCCATATATGTTAACGAAGGGTTTTGCGTTGCGGTTGAGGACATACAAGCTCCGTCAGTAACGAATAAGTTTGCCACATCGTGAGCTTGATTCCATTCATTTAGCACGGAGGTGTTTGGGTCGCTGCCCATGCAAGCTCCGCCCATTTCGTGAATTTGTTTCCCAAGAGGTATGTGCTTACTGTCTGGGACTGCGTTTACAACGATATTAGAACATCCACCTGCAATGAGCATTTCTTCGATATCTTTTGCTGCTTGCTTGACCATTTTTCGTTCGTTTTCTTTTACTTCCGCATCTATGTGTAATATCGGCATTCCCCATTTGTCTTTTTGCGTCGGATGCAGTGTTGCCATATTGTCAAAATAAGGAAGTATCTCGCCGTACATGAATGCGCGAAATTTCCAGGGGCCTGATTGACCGACTTTTTCTTTTCCTTCTATACCTATACCTGGACGTTTAGCCGGTGGGCTTACTGAAGAACGGTGTTGAGCGGTAGTTTGGAAACCAAATCCTCTCACAAAATCTGCGTCCATGAGTTTGTCATGACGATAATTCGGGATATACGTTGCTATAGGGCGTCGTCCGAATGCAAACTTATCTTCCTCTACTTGAACATCTCCGCTTGCTACAACGCCCGTAAAGTGGCTCATAATATAGTGACCTAAGGCTCCTGACGAGTTTGCTATACCATTTGGGAAGGTGGCAGATTTAGAATTTAATAGAATTTGCACCGTCCCTAAAGCTGATGCGCACATGAAGATGGCTCGGCCTTTGTACTGTCTTTTTTCCAGGGTCTTGGCATCAATGACGCTAACTCCGGTGGCGCGTCTGGTTTTATCATCATAGTCTACACGTTCGACAATAGCGTCAGTAACTACTGTTAGGTTTCCGGTTTTTTGAGCTGCCGGCAACGTCGCTGATTGTGTGCTGAAATAGGCGCCAAATGAACAGCCTCTGCGGCAATATGAACGAGCTAAACACTTCCCTCTACCCAATTTCAGTTGTTCTTCTGTTGGCTGTGTAATGTTTGCCGAACGGCCAATGATTAAGTGCCTGTCCTTATATCTCTTAGCTAAGTTATCTGAAATAAAACGTTCGGCATAGCTCATCTCCCATGGTGGCTGAAACTCACCATCAGGTAGCGTTTCAAGTCCATCCTTATTTGCAGCTACACCGATGAACTTTTCAACATGGCTATACCAGGGGGCTAAATCATCGTAACTAATAGGCCAGGGTATGCCATGACCATCGTTCGCGTTTGCTTGAAAATCTTTTTTGCTCCAACGCAATACTTGCCTCCCCCATGTGAGAGAGCGCCCTCCTAGTTGATGACCTCTGACCCACATGAAGGGTTTGTCTTTAGGAAAGCTATATGGACTTTGTTTGTCGTCTGCAAAAAATTGAAGCGCATCAGTTCTATATAAATGTCCCTTTTGCCTTAATGTGGTGTAATGTCCGTTTTCAGCAAGCTCTTCCGCCGGCATCCCTCTGTTTTGAAGTTCCCATGGAGCCTCAAAATCCTTGTATTCAGGACCTCTATGCTTGACGTTGCGCCCCCGCTCAACGACAAGCGTTTTAAACCCTTTTTCACAGAATTCCTTAGCTGCCCAGCCTCCGGTTATTCCTGAGCCAACGACGATGACATCGAACTCATTATTCATAGGTATTGCCTTTTATAAATTGCCTGCAATTCATCTTCCGTTACATCTCCTTTGTATCCTCCGGGGACTAAGATAAACTCTGGGTTTGCTTCCTTAGACGTGTAATGGAGGTGGAAAATCAGTTCTTTGAAGCGTTTATAAGCGATTAGAAATGGAGACGTTGTGTCTTCAAAAGCGTTCTGATCTATTTCTACCAAATAAGCTAGACGGCGTTCTCTGGTCATTAATAAATAGTCGTTGTTGTGCAGATCACGCGCTCTATCTTTAAACTCGCTCAAAAAAGAAAGCATCTGCTGCTGAGTATTAAGGGATGCCCACGACACCATGAGTTCATCAAGTATTTGTGCTGCATGAGAGTCCGATGCGCCAGGCGTGTGAGTTTTCGGTATCATGATGTCTGCAATATCATGAGCTAGTGTCATCTGTTCCGCATTAAAAAATGACGCATCAGATTTAAAAACGGTAAGTTTTAGCGAACTTTTCAACTCAAAAGGAATAACCGCGGTGGATACTACATAAAGCATTGAGCCTAAGAATACTCGTCTATTTATCTTCACTTTTGTTCGCCGTTTTTCATTATTAAATCAATCTTTACAATTGAGAATACATCGAAACGCAAGTCAATATCAATCATTAATGTTCATTTTGTGTCAATTTGGTGTTAATGGATTCTGTAATTGGCAGCTCTTCTTGAATTACTCTTTGTGTTTTTATGTTATTGAAATAGTGAGATTATTTGAATTTTGTTTGTTTTGTTGAAATTTTGTTTTGTTAAGTTTTTGAGTGAATTGAGATTGTTTAGGTGTCTAAAATGTGCTTTTATAGTCAAAATGAATCATTCTGGTGCGTGACGTAGTGAAACGTATTTTTTCTTTTGCAGTATTATGTCTCTTTATGAGCAGTGCTGTAGCCTCAAATCAAATAAATCAACGCATGTGCAGTACATTATTGGATAACAATGTTGTGAGTGTGCAGCTACATTCAGTGAAGCAACTAATTGAACAAGATTTTGAAGGCACGTTAGTTGAGTTAAAGAATGCTGGTTTTGATGCTGTAGAATTTGCAGGCCGATATGGACAATTTAAAAATGACGCGCAAGGTCTCAAACAGTTTCTTGATAATCTTAAGCTTGAAGTAAGTGGTGTACATGCTGGACTACCACAATTGCGCGGGGAAAAGGGAAATCGGAATTTACAGTTTTTCAAAGATATTGGTGCTGAATTTGTCATCATTCCGCACGATGCACGAGTTGATGATGTCCAACATATTGATGCTCTTATTAAAGAACTAAACGTACTTTCCACGAAGGTTCAAGAATATGGGATGACACTCGGCTATCATAATCACGCGAAAGAGTTTAAGGCATTTAAGAAGTCAACGTTTTGGGATTATCTGGCTTCAAATACGCACAAATCGTTTTTTCTCCAACTTGACGTTGGCTGGTCGAACTATGCTGGCGCTGACAGTAACAGCCTTTTTACTACTTATACTGGTCGAATTTCTACTGCTCACATAAAAGTTCGAACCCATGATGGGGAAAACAAATCTCCGATTATAGGTGAAGATGGATACGACTGGCATCAGCTTGTGAAGGACGCACTAACTCATGGCGGAACACGCTGGTTCGTAATCGAGCAAGAGGAGTTTCCACACAACCTTGATCCTATTCAAACTCTTGCGGCATCTAAAGCAGGTCTAGACGATGTTATTCTGTCTTTAAGAGAGGAGTGCGAGTAATGTTAAACGTATGCCATACCGCATTAATAGCAAGCCTTTTCCTTGTTATTCTTATCCAACAAGCAAACGCCTCAGATAACGTGTCCGATGTAGTTAAAAAGACCAGTGAAGGCGAATCGCCTAACATTCTTTTCATATACACAGACGACCAAGCTCCATGGGCAATAGAAGGCAAAAGCCCTAATGCTGTTACGCCTAACCTAAACGCGTTAGCGAAACAAGGAATGTCTTTTCCGAATGCCTATACCACCACGCCAGTTTGTAGTCCTTCCCGAGCAGGCTTACTCACTTCGCGCTATGGCTTTGAAGTGGGTATTGACGATTGGATAAATGACCACCTTAAAAGTAAAACCTTAACAGGGCACCAGTTAGATTTAGGGCTTTCAGCAGAACTGGATTCCTGGCCCAAAAGATTGCAAGAAAACGGCTATTATAATGGTTTGATCGGTAAGTGGCATTTAGGAAAACAACCTGAACATCACCCTCAAAATTTTGGTTACGACGAGTTTACGGGCTTTCTAGGAGGCGGAACTTCACCCATAGACCCTCAACTTCTAGTAAATGGTGCCCTGAAGAATGAAGAGGGATTAACCGTGGACCTTCTCACTGACCATGCCATGGACTTTTTAAGTAGGAATAAACACAGGAAGTTTGCTTTATCACTGCACTATAGGGCACCTCACTATCCATTTGAGCCTGTTTCAGAGAGTGATTTAGATGCTATTAGCAAAGATGTAGATTTAATACATCCTGATTACCCGGATTTAAATACAGAAAGAGCTAAGAAATTATTACGCGGATACTTAGCTTCTGTTAAAGGTGTAGATAGAAATGTCGGAAGACTGTTGGGTCATCTAGACGAACTAGGGCTATCTGAAAATACTGTCGTCATTTTTACGTCTGACCATGGATACGTTATTGGACAGAACGGTATTTGGCATAAAGGCAATGGCTTTTGGTTGTTGAACACTCCACCTAAAGGCACTGAAACCATACCCAAAGGCCAGCGCCCAAATCTATATGATGCGGTGCTTAAGGTACCTCTTATTATTCGTTGGCCAGGTAAGGTGCCGGCAGGGACAGAAAATGCCACTACCGTATCAAATCTTGATTTCTTCCCTACTCTTATGGATATCGCCAAACTGGATTTACCTAGTGAAGCAGTCATTAGAGGGCAAAGTGTAATCAAAGCGTTAAAAGATGAAGATTTAGTAGTGAGTACTGACTATTTTGCCGCTTATTCAACGCTGCATCAGTCAATCACGGGTATGAGAATGTACAGCGATGGTCAATACAAATTAGTCCGAGATTTCAAAAACAAAGAACGAGACGAGTTTTATCACTTAGTTGTCGATCCTCATGAGACTCACAACCTGCTTGAGAGAGAATTGACAGCTGCTGAAAAAATGACGTTGAAAAGGCTGGATGACACTATCAAAGAGAAAATGCTCGATTTGGACGACCCACTTTCAACGAGTTTCACCCCAGTGACTTTTAAAACCCCTTAAAACTTGGTGCTTCTGAAAAGCAATTGAGCAGTCAAATATTGACTAAACAGGTTTACTTAGTCGATAGGTCATCGGGCTTCCAATTGAACAAAATATGGAACATAGAAACATGAAAAATAAGCTGATTTTAGCTATGGTAATTGCATACCTATTTGGCTGCACTTCTTTTGCGAATGATAAAGAAGCTTCAACAAGTCAAGATACGCAGGCCTCCGTAGCTTCGTTGTCTCTCCACTCAACGCCAATTTTGTTGGGGAGTAGTCTTTTGGTTGATAAATCTCATACTTCAGATGGCTCAGATCGTGCACAAAATGGTAAGCCTCTCTTTGCGGGTGTTATGGGGGCTCAAGCAGTTACCTATAAAGGTTATCAATATGTGATTTATTACACAGCAAAAGACAGGGGAGGTTACGGTGACCTTTTTGCTGAAGTTGTCGTCGCACGTAGAAAAGTAACAGGGCACGACTGGCAACACGCCACCTTGCCGGTATATCGACTGACTTCTGATGACGCACATAACCGCCAAGCCATCGAGATATCAAAAGGCGACGGCGCCATTCATATTTCCTTCGATCATCACAACTTAGATCGCATCAACTACGCACGCACTGCTTCGGGAGTCGCAGATCACCCAGAA
>JAKVCY010000069.1 GCA_022448425.1 Thalassotalea sp.
AGTATAAATACCTGCATAAAATGGCTGAGAATCTTATTCTGGCTCCACGGCGAGAACGCAACTTCCCCCGAACAGTTAAGAAGAGACCACAGCGATACAGCAGAAAGAAAAATGCCGCTCACCTTAAGTGAACGGCATTAGTTCGATATGAACCCTTTTTTGCCATTTTAGAGCTTAACAAGCGTCGATGGCAGGTTAATTTAATAAGTTAATTCAGCTCAGTGCTTATCGGCTCTGCTTTGGAACTTACGTTCCTCGGTGTTGACCTTTATCCATTCACCGGTGCTGATGTATTCTGGCACTTGTACTACTAGGCCGGTCGAAAGCGTGGCTGGTTTGGTACGAGAAGTCGCCGATGCCCCTTTAATTGACGGGTCGGTCTCAACTACTTCAAGTTCTACGCTCATAGGCAAGTCCAGGGCAACAGGCACTTCGCTAACAATAACAACTTGAATGCCGTCAGTTTCCTCGTTGATGAACAAGGCTTCGTTTTCAATGCTTTCTTTGTTCAAGTGATAGGGGGTGTAGTCCTCCTTATCCATGAATACATATTCTTCGCCATCAATATACGAAAACATAGCAGGGCGACGAATTAAGTCAGCCATATCTAGGGTATCTGAGTCTTTAAACGTTTCATCGTATTTGGCACCTGTTACCACATCGTACATGCGCATACGATAGATGCTACCGCCTGCACGACCTTGAGGGACAGAGCGTTCAATGTCTCGCACTATGCAAGTTTTTCCGTCAAATACCACAGTGTTATTCTTTTTAATTTCACTAGCCTTAGGCATGGCGATTTCCTATTGTCTTATTTTCTTAAGGTGTAAACCTTATTTCTATCTCGCCCTATTCTCTGCGATTTTACACGACTAAGAAAGGATTTTTGATGGGCTTACCCTTCTATTAATGCTTTTACATTCGCTAACGTATCAGCTTCACTCGCGGGCTTGTCCCAACGAATTCTATGTATACGGGGAAAGCGCAGCGCGACCCCTGATTTGTGCCTAGATGAAGGGTGTACAGCGTCGAAAGCCACTTCAAGCACTAGCTCTTTTTTCACTTCTCTTACCGGGCCAAACCGTCCTACGGCATTGCGCCTTACCCAATTGTCCAGTTTTTTAAGCTCTTCATCGGTGAACCCAGAATATGCTTTTCCGATAGGCAGAAGCTGACTGTCCTCCCAAACGCCAAACGTGTAATCAGAATAAAAGCTGGAGCGCTTACCGTGCCCGCGCTGCGCATACATCATTACCGCATCCACAACTAGCGGATCGCGCTTCCATTTAAACCACTGGCCTTTAGGCCTGCCAGGTACATAATGACTATCTAAGCGCTTTATCATCAGCCCTTCTACCGCACGATTTTGGCATACTTGGGTGTGAAGCTGTCGCAAAGTTTGAGGGGAAGTGGCATTGAGTGTTTCAGAAAGAAACAAGCGGCTGTTACTCGTCTTTTGAAACCATTCTTCAAGGGCATTGCGCCTTGCTTTTAGTGTTTTATCGGTTAGATCTTCTCCATCAAGCACTAAAGCATCGTAAACGATTAGCCCAACCGGGGCGGAAGACTGTAGCGCTTTACTCGGTTTCTTTTTATTAAGGCGCTGCTGAAGCGCATTAAAGGTATCTACGTCAGGCTGTGTGGCGGATGAAGCGAAGGCGCCTTTGTCATCGCTCTGCGCTTTCACATTGCTCCCCCCCTTTTTAACTGAATCCTTTGCTAAACCATTGCTATGTTCCACATTATGGATAACCAGTAGCTCTCCATCTAGCACCATATTGCCGCTGACAGACTCAAGTAAGTCGGGGAATGAGTGGCTAATATCATCGCCAGTACGAGAAAAAAGGGCTTTTTCAGACTCGTCGCCATCGCTCCCACTTCCTTTTTGAGTTTTATCATCAACAGCGTTATTTGGCTTAACGACAAGCTGCACACGAATGCCGTCGTATTTGTTTTCAATTTGCCACGTGTCCTTGGTGAAAGCGTTGATATCGCTATCTTCAATGGGATGAGAAAGCATAACTGGATGAAAGGTGACGGCGTTTTCAATATCAGGCTTGTCGGCTTTTCCTTCTAGGTAGCTAAGCATGTCAACGTAAGGTGGGGTAACCGCATGCCAAAGTGTTTCAATTTCTTTGATGTCTTTATTGCCATAGTCGGCCAATATTTGCTTTATAGAGCGAGCCGACACGCCTATACGTAATCCCCGCGTGCCTAATTTTAATAATGCCCAGCGCTGCGCGGGTGTCATTATTGTTAGGTAGTGGGCTAGCGTCTCAGAAACTTTCTGCTTACTTACGGATGCAAAGGTTTGTACCACTTCGGTAAGCGTGGGTAGCGAATCTGAAGGCTCGCTATAAGGCCATAAATGGGCCACAGTTTCACTGACCTCACCCACATAGTCATAGCTCATGGCAAAAAGCGCAGGATCGGTATGTTCGGTAATAAGCTTTTTTACCGTGTTGCGCTTAAAAAATTCGAACCGCAACGTGCCTGCCATAGCAGCAATCGCCCAGCCCCGGTCTGGGTCTGGCGTATTGGCAATGTAGTCTGCGATAAGCTGCGCTTTAGCTTTGTTTCCAGACGTGAAATACAGCTGTTCAAGTAAGTGACTAAATGCGTCCACTAATCGCCTCCTTGCTCTTCTTCATCATAACCGACTAGCGATAGCGCTTTGGCTTTAAAGCCCATTTTCTCTGCCTGATACATCAAGGCGTCTTCTCTGCCGTGGGTTACCCACACTTCTTTCGGGTTAACTTCTTCAATGGTTTGCAGTAATTCAGGCCAGTCGCAATGATCGGAGATAATAAGCGGTAGCTCTGCATTTTTTTGCTTAGCGCGAGCACGGATTTGCATCCATCCAGACGCCACCACAGGGCGTACATTAGGCAAGCTTCGTGACCACCTATCGGCAAGTGCAGAAGGCGGCGCAATGACTATTTCACCGGCTAATGTTTTTTTATCCGCGACCTCAGACACCGGTATTAACTCGCCTAAGTCTATTCCTAATTGCTTATAGAGATCACACAGCTTTAGCTGCGCACCATGTAAGTAGATGGGCTTTGCGTAACCCGCCTCGCGCAGCGCTAAAATAACCCGCTGGCATTTGCCTAATGCATATGCGCCAACTAAATGGCATCTTTCGGGGAATACGCGCAACGAATGAAGGAGCTTTTCAATTTCATGTTCAATGGGCGGGTGCTTAAAGACAGGAAGCCCAAAAGTGGCTTCGGTAATCAACACATCGCAAGGTACAACTTTAAAAGGCGGGCAAGTAGGGTCGTGACGGCGCTTGTAATCACCGGAAACTACAACGCGGTAGCCTGCATATTCGATAAGAATTTGTGTAGAGCCAAGAATATGGCCTGCTGGATAAAATGTGGCTTTTACATCGTTAAAATTAATGCTTTCACCTATAGCTACAGCGTGCTGGTGAGTAGCCATATCTTCACCGTAGCGGGTTTGCATAATCGCCAGCGTTTCTGGGCTTGCGTATACACGGTGATGCCCTGCCCGTGCATGGTCAGCGTGACCGTGTGTGACAAGCGCGGTGGCGACCTCATTCATTGGGTCGATGTAAAATTCACCCGGTTCGCAATAAAGGCCGGTGTCATCAGTTTTTAGCCATGTTGATGGATGCACGATACATATTATCCACTAAATAAATAATGCTGTTGTTACGTAGTGAATAGCTAAAAGCGACCATTTAATATGTTAACGTGGCAAATTATTGAAAACCGCCCATCACTCAAGCTTTATGATTTTCAGAAGTAGCGCTGATTACCAATGTTGTAGTCGTTCTATAAACCGCCAGAGATGACTTTAACGTGTAGCTCGAGCTACTTAATTTAAAACCTCAAGATGTAGGGCTTCTGATGCTGTCGCGTCTAGCGTCGCTTCGGAGAGGTGCGGATTATCAAGTTTGAGAACGGTTCTCTCTGAAAGATTCAGCGCCTTTTCAATATCCTTAAAATTAATGTACTCATCAAATAACGCGGCGAAGCTTCCGTCTTTTCGAGCAATATTTAATCCCTGCTCTATCCGCTGCGCTAATTCAGGTTTCGATTGTGAAACGAAAAAAAATACGTAAGACGGGTAATACAATAAAACGGAAGGCTCTATGATAATGTTTGGATCGCTTAGCGATTCAGCCTCTATCACCGCTTCATGAACCGCACGAGGAAAGTAATCAATTCTGCCAGCCTTTAAAAGCTCAATGATAATGTCGTAATTACTGGTTCCTAACGTAGTAAACCCATTGTGCTCTAGAATTTGAAAATCGGGCCAGTCGTGACCTTGACCTGCAACAAACCGCTTCAGGTCAGGCGCGCTACGAGCATTGTTAAACTCACGTAGAGTACTTTGGCGGATCAAAGAGACGCGATAGCCCATGATCCCGTTTAATAGAGGGACCCGCACCGGAATGGCCTGCTGTTCACGTAGTTTTGACGTCACTGTCCAAAACACGTCAATTCCCCTTTCTCGATTTAGCTGGCGCAGGACACGTTCCTGAACTAAATTACTTCTACTCTCCACGAGATAAGTTGGCTTAGTGAGGTCATCTGTCTTGCTAAGTGCTAATCGTAGTAATGCTGAGTAATAGGCATGAGAGGCATAGTCGAGCTCACTACTTTCGACTATCTTAACTTCGTAACTGCTAGGGGCGAGCTGTGATGTTTGCGCACTGTCCAACACAATTGCAAAAGCACGTTGGCAGAAAAGGTGCCAAATTATCATCACCGCTGCTATTGAAAATAGCCCTACTCGACGTCGATTTTGTATCATGCCTATTTACCTCAATAGCTTAGGAAAAGCCATTGGGCCTGCTAACCTTTAATATAGAGTAAAGCTTAGCAGGCCTACTTATTTAGGTTACGTTTACTGTTCAGTATAGACACAATTTTCAAGATGCAAGCGACATCGCGTTAGGTGAGTTGCTCTATCTCATCTTGTTTCAATTTTTGCTTTTTGTGAAAACTGCGCAAATACATTTTTCGCCATAGGGCTTCGAAGGGGCCTTGGTTGAAGTGCTTATTAATGGCGTTTGCCAAAATAACTTGTACTGCGGTGAAGACAATGGTGACCAGAAGCAAATCAAGTAACGTTACGCTGTAAATAAAGTTTGGAAAATATGCCGGCATGACGATGCGAAAGAGCACCGCGAGTACTATTGATTGGGTTAGGTAGAGCGTGAGTGCAACTTTGCCGCAGTTTATAAGCGACTGATACCACCACGCTGCAGTATGTTTTATGTTTATCAATAGGTGAGCGTATACCAAAGCACAAAAAATGGCTGGAATACTGGTGAACATGGGAACCACATCTAACGTTACCTGTTCGAATAAAAATTGCGGAAGTGCTGTGATGATGGATGTGACGATAGCAACCAAAACTAACTTCCTAAAGACCACTAATGAGAAGCCGTGATTAAAAAAGCCTGTTCTATACAGGTATGCACCAAACATCATAAGCCCCATAGACTGCCACAGCATAGTGAATGGCGCGACAATAACCGTAGACAGCATAAACGATG
>JAKVCY010000007.1 GCA_022448425.1 Thalassotalea sp.
TAAACAAAAGTAAACAAAAGGGGTCGGTGACAAATGATTCTTATTTGTCACCGACCCCTCTTAATGCCTTTTAACTCTAATCAGATTTAGGTTTGTACCAAATATCGATGATTTCGAGATATCGTTCTCCCTCTGGCGTTTTCACAACAACTTCATCGTCGATTTGCTTGCCAATTAGGGCACGAGCTACAGGTGAGTCGATACTGATCTCCCCCTTTTTTACATCCCACTCATCAACACCGACGATGCGGTAGGTAAATTCTTTGTCGTCTTCATCAATCAGTTTTACCCAAGCGCCAAAATAGGCTTTGCCTTCTTGCTGCTTTTCAGGATAAACAATCTGCAGATCTTCCAAGCGCTTGTTGAGAAAGCGGACACGGCGATCAATCTCTCGCAAGCGCTTTTTACCGTAGATATATTCAGCGTTTTCACTGCGATCGCCAAGTGCTGCAGCCTCCGACACCGCCTTGGTGACTTTAGGGCGCTCATCTTTCCACAGAAATTTTAATTCTCGGTCAAGGCGTTCGTAGCCTTCACGGGTTATGTAGTTGGTTTTCTTCATTTAGGTATTACTTAACCTGAACTCGGGATAACAAATTGCTTTCTAACGGCTATTTATCCTGATTACTGCGTTAAATTTAATCACAATAGAATAACTATTGATGAGTAAATTTGCCTTGTACTAAGAATAAATCTCTCGCTAGAAATATAAACTATTAATATTGTTAATATTCAAAATATATTTGCTAACTTCTTAACCCGAGTTCAGGTTACTTAACGTGTAGTCACGCAACACAATCGTTGGTCAGTGGAGTTATTGCAGTAAATTATCGTCAATCGCAGTAAAGCTATCAACCGCATTCATCAATGCATTGGCAGTGAGCTGTTCAACGCCAAAGGCCTGCGTGCTCACTTGGTATTTATTTTTAATGTGTCGAATCAGTAATTCAAAGTCGCCATCGCCAGAAAGCAAAATAATATGATCTACATTGGGGGCAGCTTCCATGATATCTATGGTGATGCCGACATCCCAGTCACCTTTGACAGAGCCATCACTGCGTTGAATAAAAGGCTTTAACTTTACGTCAAAACCAATGTGCTTAAGGGCGCTTTGGAACTTATGCTGCTGGTCATCACTACGTTGGATAGCATAGGCATTCGCTAATTGAATATCGTATTGTTCAGACAGTTGCTGCCACAAAGCACGATAATTAAATTGGCGGCCAAAGGCTTGGCGGCAGGTGTAGTAAATATTTTGTACATCAACAAAAATAGCGGCGCTTTCTTTCATCTAGGCTGCTCGATTAAGGTAATTCATCGTTAGTTTTACCATGGTTTGACCCATCGCATAAAATTTCTCTCCACTCGTGGCAGTGAATAGGTATAATTTCGCCTAATGCATTTCTTCAAACAGTCAATCTCGAAGGTTATCTATGAGCCAAATCGCTCAGCAAATTGCACAAGAACTTAATGTTAAACCTCAGCAAATCGACGCTGCCATTCAATTACTAGACGATGGCGCAACTGTGCCATTTATTGCGCGTTACCGTAAAGAGGCTACGCAGGGCTTAGATGATGGGCACTTGCGCACACTGGCGACAAGATTGAATTACTTACGCGAGTTGGCGGAGCGTAGACAAGTGATTCTTACCAATGTCGAGCAACAGGGCAAATTAACAGACCCACTAAAGCAAGCGATTTTGCAGGCCGACAATAAAACACGACTAGAAGATTTATACCTGCCGTATAAACCAAAGCGTCGTACCAAAGGGCAAATGGCAATTGAAGCTGGTCTTGAGCCACTAGCAGACAAATTATTTAGTGATTTGCAGCAACATCCTGAGCAGGCTGCAGAGGGCTTTATTAACGTCGACAATGGGTTTGCTGATGTTGAAGCAGTGCTTGCTGGCGTCGTGAGTATTTGGTCTGAGAAGTTTGCCGAAGACGCAGAATTACTTGCCAAACTGCGCAAGCACTTGAATAAGCAAGCGCATTTAAGCTGTACCGTTGTGAAAGCTAAACAGAGTGATGCGAGCAAGTACAAAGATTACTTTGCCCATCACGAAGCATTAAAGTCGGTGCCAGCACACCGTATGCTCGCTATGTTACGTGGTAAAAATGAGGGCTTTTTGCGCCTGAATATCGATGTTGACCCAAATAGCGACAGTAAAAGTTATTGTTCAGCACATGATGTAATCACCCAACATTATGGCTGGCGTTTGTCACAGCAACCTGCCGCGAAGTTTATCGCCAGTGCAGTTGCCACAGCGTGGAAAAGCAAGCTTCAAGGGCATTTCGAAACTGAATTCTTTGGTGCATTGCGTGATAAAGCAGAGCATGCCTCTATTGAGGTATTTGCTAGCAATTTGAAAGATTTATTAATGGCAGCACCCGCAGGTGCAAAAGTAACCATGGGCATCGACCCTGGTTTGCGTACGGGCTGTAAAGTGGCAGTCGTTGACGGCACTGGTAAGTTATTGCATACCGCGACAATTTTTCCTCATGCGCCGCAAAATAACTGGGACAAATCAGTACGCACATTGGTGAACTTAGGTCGACAACACAAGGTTAAGCTGATTGCTGTTGGTAATGGCACTGGTTCTCGAGAGACAGATAAATTAGCGGCGGAAGTGATCGCACAATTTGAAGAAAACAAGCCAAGCAAGGTGATGGTGAGTGAAGCAGGTGCTTCGGTCTATTCTGCATCAGAACTTGCAGCTAAAGAATTCCCCGATCTCGACGTATCGATTCGCGGCGCGGTATCGATCGCAAGACGTTTACAAGACCCACTGGCAGAATTGGTGAAGATCGACCCGAAAGCTATCGGCGTTGGCCAGTACCAGCATGATGTCAGCCAAAGCTTACTTAGTGCTTCACTCGACAATGTGATTGAAGACTGTGTAAACGCTGTTGGTGTTGACTTAAACAGTGCTTCGGCAGCCTTGTTGTCTCGTGTGGCAGGACTAAGTAAAACACTCGCTCAAAATATTGTTGCACATCGCGATAGTCATGGTCGCTTTAACAACCGTAGCGAATTGTTAAGCGTGACGCGCTTAGGACCTAAAGCTTACGAGCAAGCTGCGGGCTTCTTGCGTATTCGAGAAGGTGACAACCCACTGGATAATACGGGCGTTCATCCAGAAAGTTACGATGTCGTTAATGCGTTAATAAAGAGCTTACAGACTGATATAAGCAGTGTGGTTAGCGATGAAAGCAAGCTCTCTTCGGTGTCGTATAACGACTTTGCTGAGCTAACAGGTGCGCTGACCTTCAAAGACATTATTGACGAACTGAAAAAGCCCGGTCGTGATCCTCGCCCAGAGTTTAAAACGGCGCAGTTTAAAGAGGGCGTAGAATCGCTTGCTGATCTTGAAGTTGGCATGGTGCTCGAAGGGGTCGTGTCGAACGTAGCTAACTTTGGGGCCTTTGTTGACATTGGTGTTCACCAAGATGGCTTAGTCCATATTTCGGCACTGACAGACAAATTTGTTAGCGACCCGAGAGAAATCGTTAAAGCAGGTGACGTGGTTACCGTTAAGGTGGTGGAATGTGATGTTGCGCGTAAACGCATTAACTTAACAATGCGTTTAAATGACCAAGTGTCTGCAAACAGCAATCGCAAACAACAGGCTAATGGTAATAGCAAAGCAGCTGAACACAAGAACAAAGGGAAGCAGGCTAAGCCAAACAAGCAAGGGAAACCGCAAGCTCCAGCGAATTCCGCGATGGGCAATGCTTTTGCTGATGCCTTTGCAAAGCTTAAGAAATAGCTGAACTGCCTTGCTAATGAACCGCCTATCGGTAAAAGTACTTCTGCTATCGCTCGCGTACTTGTGCTCGTTGAGCCAAGTATCAGCGGAGCGAATAAGTATTTATAGCTATTACATTCCGGGCCTTGTTGATTCTGCACAAGAGGGCACTATGGTCGATATGCTTGCGGCTATTGAAGCGCATAGTGACCTAAAATTTAATTTAAAGCTGATGCCAACTGCGCGTGTTCAGCAAAGTTTCATTGCGGAAAGGATTGATAGCTACTTCCCAGAGCTGGATGAGTTTAGGCCTGACGATTCATGTCGAACGGTCAGCTTCATGAAAAAGGCAATAGTTGCGGTTAACTTAGCAAGTAAGCCGCCCATTACTGATATTTCGCAATTGGAAGGCATGAGAGTCGGCGCTGTTATCGGTTACAGATATGGCAAAGCGATTGCCAATAACCCAAAGATCAACTTGTACCGTGTAGACGATGACAACATCAACATTCGCAAGCTGCTGACAGGGCGTATTGATGCCATTATTGGCAACGCGCATTCCACTCTCAATGCAATCAATGAACTCAAAGCAACCGACAAAGTGAATATCGATGTGAGCCAGCCGATTAGCTTGTTGGACGTATTCTTTGTTTTTCAGCCGACTGAACAAGGGGTGAAACAATGCTTGGAAACGTCGAAAGCGATTGAAATATTGAGAGAAAAAGGGCTGTTGAATGCATGGTTTGGTTATCGCTAGAGGGTAATTCGTAACCATTTATCACGACTGCAAGCGACATAAAAAAGGGGAAGCGTGCGCTTCCCCAAAAAGTGCCTCAAGTGGGAGGCTAACTTATGATCGTGTCATATGCTTGTGCTACTAAAGCACGTATTTAACTGAGAGCTGTGCGTAGTCTGAGTCAGCATCAGAGTCTTTTTGCTCAAAATTACCAATCTCAAAGCCCCAAGACAGTTGCTTAGTTAAGTTGTTGAAAATGTTAACACCCCAGTGAATTCGCTCTGCGTCAGCAACATCGGTGGTGGTTTTACCGTAGAAGATATTAGTACGGTAGTCGTCTACCCAGAAGTGACGATAAGCAACCATGAATGAAGTTGTTTCTTCAACTTCTTCACCTACTAAGTCACGCGCTGCTACAACACCTACGTAGCGACCTGTTTCGCCACCGTGATATTGGAAGCGAACATCGTTTCTACCGTAAGTTTTTACGCGACCAGCAACACCGTAACCAAAGGTTGATTCTGAATTACCGCCGACAGTATTTAATTGGCGAGCCAAACCTGCAACCGATACATTACCCCAGTCGCCAGAGAAGGTGTACTTGGCGATTACGTCAGGCACTGAGTCTTGGCTTGAGTCACCTTTATCAGACTCTGGGTTTTCAATCGCAACTTGGAAGCCGCCATTGGTGTAACGAATTTGACCTTGGCGAATGAAAGCCGCAGCGTTTAATGGACCCCCGAAGTCAGCTGCTTCTGCTAGTGCACTGGTGTTCACAAAGGTTGACCACGTTTGACCTACCAAGAAGTCTTTGTACTTGATAAATGCGTGACGAATACGAGGGTTAGATGAGTTCGAAACAATTTCGTTACCGCCTCCACCGTGGAAGTCCATCTCGATAAAACCAGTAATGTCGCCGTGAACATATTTGGTATTAAAGCGACTTTCGGTGGCTCTAAAGCTGAATCTTGAAATATCGCCTACGTTACCAGCACCTACCCAGTAATCATTTGTGATACTGTTCACGTTACCATCGACGTAGCGAGCATCGAGTTTGATATAACCACCAAAGGTGATGGTGTCTTTGTCTGTCAGCTTAATCTCGTAACCAGCGTGTGCCATGGACGTTGCTGTCATAAGGCCTGTCGCTAGTAGAGTTTTTTTGAACGTTTTCATCTTACTCTCCCGTGTGTATTAGCGCTGAGATTATTTTTATTTACTGCATCTTCTGGCTAAATTGCTTGTTGTAATAATGTAGTGGCGGTATGTCGCCTTTTGTTTTAATTCTGTCGCTAATAGGTAGTTGAAAACGTTATTGTTGTTTTTATGTTTTCAACTAAGAGTAAAGGCTGGAAGATTATTCTTCCAGCGTGCTTAAATCACCTTCGTCTTGGCCTAATGCACGTGCTTTTAATACACGGCGCATGATTTTGCCCGAACGTGTTTTCGGTAATGAATCTACAAACTCAACCGCTTCAGGCGTTGCAATTTTGCCCATTTCGTTACCGACGTGGTTGCGTAGCTCCATTGATAACTCTTTCGAAGGTGCTACACCTTGTTTAAGAATGACGTAGGTGTGAATAGCGTTACCTTTAAGCTCGTGAGGAAGGCCAACAGCCGCTGCTTCACTAACTTGTGGATGACTAACCAGTGCACTCTCGATTTCAGCAGTACCTAAACGGTAGCCACTGACTTTCAGCACTTCGTCCATACGACCGATAACCCAAATGTAGCCATCGTCGTCTTTCTTGGCACTGTCACCGGCTAAGTAGCGCCAGTTGCCTTTATCGTCTTGTGACCAGTACAAATCTTTATAGCGCTCTGGATCTTTAAATATGGTGCGCGCCATGCCTGGCCAAGGGTTATTAACGATGAGCTTACCTTCTTCATTTGGTGCTACTTCGTTTCCGTCGTCATCGACAATTGCCATTTCATTACCAAAGAATGGTTTGGTGGCGGAGCCTGGCTTAAGTGGCGTAATTGGCAGTGGACAAATCATGAAACCGCCGGTTTCTGTTTGCCACCAAGTATCGATGATTGGACACTTGTCTTGACCAATAACATGGTGATACCAGCGCCATGCTTCAGGGTTAATTGGTTCACCCACACTACCGAGTAAACGCAAGCTTGATAAATCATGCTTTTGTGGCCAGCGGTCGCCAAAGCGCATTAAGCCACGAATTGCTGTCGGTGACGTGTAAAGGATGTTGATGCCGTAATTTTCAATAATTTGCCACCAACGGTTCGGGTAAGGGTAGTTAGGAGCACCTTCATACAACATGATGGTTGCGCCATTAATCAGTGGGCCATAAACAATGTAACTGTGGCCAGTAATCCAACCTGGATCGGCAGCACACCACCAGCGATCTTGCGGCTTGATATCAAACGCCATACGGTGAGTTGTTGAGGTGTAAACAGAGTAGCCACCATGAGTATGTAGCATACCTTTTGGCTTACCAGTTGTACCCGAGGTATAGAGGATAAACAGTGGATCTTCAGCATCTGTTTGTTCTGTTTCACACTTGCTGCTAGCAATTGGTAGTGCTTTTAAGTCGTGTAACCAGAAGTCGCGCGCTGGCTCCATTTCAACATCTAATTCGTTGTTCTTAACACAGATACATACTTCAATACTTGGTGAACGCATCATTGCATCGTTTGCAATTGACTTAAGGTCGATTGCTTTACCACGACGCCAGCCACCATCAGCAGTAATTAATACTCGCGATTGTGCATCGTCAATTCGAGATGCTAATGCTTCCGTACTGAAGCCGCCATAAACAACAGAGTGAACGGCGCCAATTTTCGCACACGCTAGCATTGCGAATACTAGCTCTGGAATTTGCGGCATGTAGATAGTAACGATGTCACCTTTTTCGACACCCATACTCTTTAATACATTAGCGAATTGGCATACTTCACGGTTTAAACCGTTGTAAGAGAAGTTACGAACTTGACCGTTCTCGCCTTCCCAAATAATCGCCATTTTGTTGCGATTAGCGTTTTCTAAGTGGCGGTCAATGGCGTTGTGGACAATGTTGATTTCACCACCGTCAAACCATTTGTAGAAAGGCGCGTTTGATTCGTCTAGTACACTGTCCCACTTTTTGTACCAGCCTAAAGTGTCAGCCTGCTCTGCCCAAAATTCTTCGCGGTTCTCAACTGAGTGTTGATAAAGTTTTTCATACTCGGGAACGTTAGCTTGGTTAATCACCTCTTCACTTGGATGAAAAATGTCAGCTTGATTTGATTCAGTCATTGTAATAATTCTCCGCCTGCTAGTGTCGGCAATACTATGTTATTGTCTTTACGTTAGAGTTTACCGAGCGATTTAGAAATTAGACCTAAGTCTAAAGCGCCTGATATTCGTCTTAGACTTTAGTCGTATATGACTGATTGTGCTACCGATTATTGGCCACACTTTCATCTTTGAAAATTCCTGAGCGTACTAGGGCGTGTTGATCTTTCGAGGTAAAAGTATTTAGAGAGGAAAACAGCTGGTTAGCTGAAAGTGGAGATAACCAGAGCGAATACTTCACTCTGGTTATTGTTGGAGGGCTTAGCGTTTGCTGTCGAGTGCTTCTTGAATAAGGTCTAGCTCATCTGCACTAAATTCCCCATTCTTTAGTAGGCCGATAATGGTTTCTTTACTGATACCGCCTCCGTGTTTGAATTCAAATGCCTGCTCACCATCTTTACCACCAAAGGCAAACTTGCGAATAACTTTGTTAACTTCATCACTGTCGCTGTCTTTATCTAGCTTAATGATAAATGTTTGCTCTTCGTCTAGCGCTTTTACTTCTCCATCTTCGTCTGAAAGTGCAAAAGCGTAGCTATTACCATCGCCATCAATATCGATATTTGATAATGCTTTCATGACTGTGTCCTTCATATCGCTGGATAAGTCACTTAGCGCATCTTCCAACTGTTGTGGGTTGCTTAATACTGCTGTATCTAGCTTAACGACTTTGTGGTCACCATCACTGTTGATCATGATATGAGCGCCTTTTTCCGAGTCTGCGCCTACCTCAACTTTAAATTCTTTTATGATGACATCATGATCAGCTGCCGCATAGCTAGTACCAATATTTGCATAGCCAACACTTGCCAAGCCAAGACCAAGAATAAAAGGGATTCGTTTAAATGCATTTTTCTCATTGATGCCTGCATGGATGCAGGTACTAAGATTATGCAGGAGCATAATAATCGGTACTTGCTCTGTGCGTAGAATAACTATGCGTATCCCAAGTGCCTCGATAAAAATGCATTTAACTCGAACAAAATTTAATCCTGAAAGATCAACACGCCCTAGTTGAGGTTAGTGACGGTTCTAGTGTTAGTTCTATCGACAGGTGGCCACTTCCTAATTAAAGACCTGTGGTACGTGATTAACTTGCTCGTGATTTGGCATATTGCTAAACAGCAACACGCCCCAATGAAATAAGCGATTTTTATTCCTCTTTCACTTATTTGAGCTAGATCAAAACTCTCAATAAAGAGAAGCGTACACTGATCCCATCAACAAGGAATTTAACGATTGGAGTTAGTGATGGTCTCTCAACAACTTATTGATACGTTAACCGACAAGCAGCAAGAATTGTCGACTCGTATCGAAGCGATTACGCAAGACTTCCAAAAGGGTCGCAGCGCTGACTTTGCCGAACAAACAACTGAGTGTGAAAACGATCAGGTACTGGAAGGTATTCGCGCTGAAGCTAAAGAAGAGTTGAAACAGGTTAATCGCGCCTTACAACGCATTAAAAATGAAGAGTTTGGTTTATGCCCCCGTTGTGGTGAACCAATCGCAGAAGCTCGTCTGAAAACACTACCTTACAAAGATTTTTGTATTAATTGCGCATCATAGTTTATGTATTTCAACTGACACACGTTAGTGCGCTATTTGGATAGAAGAACAATCAAGGGGAAGCAATATGTTCCATGAAAAACACGATTTACACCATGAATTTCCTGAATATAAAGAAGCTATTCATGAGCTCAAGATAAGCGATAACCACTTTGCTCGCTTATTCAAAGAATACCACGAGCTTGATCACGAAGTGTTGCGTATCGAGCAAGGTGTTGAAAACACCAGTGACGAATACTTAGAGCAACAGAAAAAACAACGTTTACATTTAAAAGATACGCTTTTTGCAATGCTGAAAAAGCATTCAGCTTAGCTAGCTTTACCGTACCCGATTCTCACCAACTATTTTAGATAGTTCCCTCTATGTTTGGCTGCCCTTTGGGTAGCCTTTTTTTTAACTGTGTTCCGAGAGAATAAAAAAAAGCTCTCACGGGTTGGGCGTGAGAGCGTTAGTCAAAATGACCCAGAGAGTCCAGTAAATAGCAATGTCTTAATAAAGAGCATTCTTTAATAAAGACGCTTTAAACTCTTCAATGGTTGTGCCAATACCTAAAAAAACTTTTAAGTTATTGAATATTAATTATTTAAACTTTTCTGAGAGCTTGATTGGCAATGATGATACCTCGTTGAATTAACAAGTAAGTTGTTAAAATTGCTAAATATTGGTCAATGGAGCTTATGGCCAGACGTTTTGATTTCACGTAGTGGATTGTGAAAGTACTAACAAAGAGAGTCTTAACGCAGAAAGTCTTTGAGAGGATTGGCTGTTTGTTGATGATGGGCAAGTTCTGCAAGCAATAGCTCTGCAGTGGCTACGGCGTCATTGAGCGCATTATGGGCATAATGGCTGGGTAGTTGATAGTTGTCTCGCAGATTCGTTAGACGCAGGTCTTGTGGATCATAAGGAAGTAGTCTGCGATCTAACCGGCGTTTGGCTACAACTAATGTATCGACAATAGGATAAACAGGTTCATATCCATAAAGCGTTTTGCAAGCTTTTGCGAGGAAGGTCTGCTCGACTTTGGCGTAGTGTACCAACATAACTTTGCCTGCTAATGCCGCTAGTAATTTTTCTACCGCTTGCTCTAAGGTTAAGCCTGAAAGTGATTCTTGTGACGTAATTTGATGAATCGCGACGTTATCATTGCTAAGTTGTTGCTGACTCTTCACTAAAAAATGTTCGGCACTACCAAGGTGTATTGAAAGGTTTTCAACACTGACATAACCCATGCTCAAAAGGTGTCCTTCACAGGCTTCTAGTGCGGAAGTTTCAAAATCAAGGGCAAGCATAGGAACTTTGCTAATCGGCCTCTTATGCTCAGGAAACGGCACGGACAAAAATGTTTTTAGCGGGCCTTCCGGTACTTTTTTCAACAAGCGCTCACGTTGAGCATTCAATCCAAACCAGTTGTCTAAACTATTACTAAACATGGTACCAAGCATTACATCTAATCCAATTAACGTCTGCTAGTAAACCGATTGTCGATTGTCTTGAAGTGTCTTAATGACTTTAAATGCATCTTTGAGATACTCGCGTTCGAGTCGTGATATCTCTTTTAACGATAAAAAGTTATCTGCTTTGTCACCTGCTTGAAGCTGATTAGCTTGATGGGTAAGCCGTAATGTTGTTAAGAACTCAAATGCATCAATCAAATTGGCGGCAGAGTCTTTGGTGATAGAGCGAGTTCCTGCTGCCTGGCGAATACGCTCAATGGTATTAACCGAGGTGATGCCTTCTTGCAGCGCATAAATACGGGCAAGATCAACAATGGGCGCGATAGCATTGTGTTTTAAGTCCATGGTTTTCTTATTCTTACCATTGGAGATCAGCACAAAATCTCTAAAGAAACCAAGTGGTGGGGTAAATTGCAGGGCATTCTTACTTAAATGCGCAATAAACAAACTGGCCTTTTGAGTCTTCGCAAGCATTTTGCCCTGAACTCGGTTAAGTAACTGCTTGTCGCCATGAACCGTGGTTAAGTCAAAAAAGATGCTGCAATGCATGAGTGCTTTTGGACTCGGTTTTTCAATCCAGTCATGGAAGTACTGGTGCCATTGGCTTTCTGTTTGGCGCCATTGTTCATTCATCGCCATAACATTACCTGGGCAATGGATAAAGCCGCACTGAGCTAAGCCATCACAAACAAATCTCGCTAAACGTTCGAACCAAGGAGCGTGTTCTGGCTGCATACTATCGTCGATGATTAGCGCGTTATCTTGATCCGATTGCGCCATTTGTTCTTGTCTTGCTTGTGAGCCAGCGGCCACCCAGGCATATGGTACGGGCGCTTTGCCATACAGTTCTTCGGCGATTTCAATGAGTCGAATGGTAAATGCCATGGTAATGGCGCTAATACTTTTCCCAACTTGCTCGGCAGGCGTGCCAAGGCGTGCCATTTTTACCTGTAGCTTAGGAATCAGTTCACTGATTTCTGCTAGCTCGTCAACAGAGCTGGCTTTGTGGATAAGGCTCGTTAGGTTAATGGCATTTTGCCCTTCAAAATGCATCAAGTCAGTGATGGTCAGCATGCCGGCTAGCTTACCTTGGTCGGTAATGGGCAAGTGATGAATGTGCCGGCTCGTCATCGCGATAAGTGCGTCAAATGCGGTGTGGCGAATATCGAGCATGCTGATGTCTGGCGTCATTATCTCGCTAATCGGCTGCGCTGGAGATATGCCACCAGTAATACATCGACGCCTAAAATCTTTATCTGTAACAATACCTTTTACTTGGTTTTCATCGTCGACAACAACTAAACAGGAAAAGCCAAGTTCAGTCATTTTCTGCGCGGTTTCGGCAATGGATTGGTGTTGATTGATTGTCGCAGCGGGTGATTGATAAAGCTGATCTACACCAGTATTCGTCAAGGTGGAATTAACCACCGCTTCTTCTTGTAGAGACGAAACTTTGTTTTTCAATCGTTCTTCCGCCGATTGTTCGAAGAAGCTAATAATATGAGGCTCGGTAATTAAAGCCCCGAGTAGCTTCTGCTTATCTAAAGCATAAAGCAGGCAGTCTTCTTCTGCGGTCACAGAAATACTGGCGTATTTTTCTGGATAGCAAAAAACGGTACAAATATCGCCTTCACCATACTTACCAATTAAATCGCCGTTTTGATCAACGTAGTTTAAAGCGCCTTTTCTGACGATAAAAAAGCTGGGTGTTTCAATATGCTGTGGCGGTAATGCTTGGCCAGCGGTGATGTAACAAATCGAGATATGGCTGACGATATTGACAATGGTTTCTTCCGGCAATTGCTCAAACGGGGCAATACTGCCGACAAATGCGTAAATCTCACTGAGCTCATTATCCATATGTCACCTCATTACGTTAGTCGCCGTAAAAACACCTGTTTCGTAGTTGTCTATTGAATATCAAATTACCACATTTTTTGTCGGGGTATTTCACTATTCCTAGTGTTATGTATGGCAACACCTGCGGTCAATCATTTTCCAACCGACCTAGACTAAAGTTGAATATCGTGCCGAAAACTTCCTTGCTAGTTTAAGTACTAGTGGAAATATCTCGTTACTTATTTCCATTACAACAACTAGAGTGGCGAAACCCCTAAATTGGATTTCCTACTCGCTATAAAAATTACTCTAATAAAACAGGCGAAAACGAGGAGAGAATTGTGGAAACGAGTTATTGGCAGGAGAACCTGCGACTAATTTTAATCTGTCTCGCGATTTGGTTCATCGTATCGTTCGGCTTTGGTTTGTTGCTCGTTGAGCCGCTCAATGCAATCCGCTTAGGTGGTTATAAGCTAGGTTTCTGGTTTGCGCAGCAAGGTTCAATTTACACCTTTGTCGGATTGATCTTTTGGTATACCCATAAAATGAATCAACTAGATAAAAAATATAACGTGGAGGACGAGTAATGGATGAGTTAAAACTCTATACTTGGATCGCCGTTGGCGGTACCTTCGGGCTTTATTTCTTTCTAGCGTGGTGGGCTCGAGCGGGCTCTACTAGCGAATTCTACGCTGCAGGTGGTGGCATTACACCAATGCAAAATGGTATGGCCATTGGTGCCGACTGGATGAGTGCAGCGTCATTTATTTCAATGGCCGGTCTTATTGCCTTTTTAGGTTACGGGGGCTCTGTATTCCTAATGGGGTGGACTGGCGGTTACGTATTGTTGGCGATGTGTTTAGCGCCATATATGCGTAAGCATGGCAAGTTTACGGTACCAGAGTTTATTGGTGACCGATTCTATTCACGCACGGCACGTATTGTTGCGGTAGTGTGTTTAATCATTGCGTCAGTAACTTACATTATCGGTCAAATGAAAGGTGTAGGCGTTGCATTTTCTATGTTCTTAGAAGTGGAATATGAAACAGGTTTATACATTGGTATGGCTGTTGTTTTTGTTTACGCGACCTTAGGCGGCATGAAAGGTATTACCTACACGCAAATCGCGCAGTATGTAGTACTAATTACTGCTTACACTATCCCTGCAATCTTCATTTCATTACAGCTTACGGGTAACCCGATTCCACAACTAGGTCTAGGTTCAACCTTAGCTGATGGTAGTGGCGTTTACTTGTTGGATAAACTGGACCAAGTAGTCACTCAATTAGGCTTTAAAGAGTACACCACAGCCAATATGACGGGCTACGTTGAAATGTTTGCTTATACCATGTCATTAATGATTGGTACTGCAGGTTTACCACACGTTATCATGCGCTTCTTCACGGTTCCTTCAGTTAAAGCAGCACGTCAATCTGCAGGCTATGCGTTAGTTTTCATCGCATTACTTTACACAGTAGCGCCAGCAGTTGGAGCAATGGCTCGCTTCAATTTAATGAACACAATTGAGCCTGCAGCGGGTCAAAACCTTGAATACGCAGAGCGCCCACAGTGGTTCAAAGATTGGGAACGCACAGGTTTACTTCAATTTGAAGATAAGAATGGCGACGGCAAAATCCAGTACTCTGCAGATGCTAACTCTAACGAGATGGTGAAAGTGGATCGCGACATCATGGTACTTGCTAACCCGTCAATAGCGAATTTACCTAACTGGGTTATCGCGCTGGTAGCCGCGGGTGGTCTAGCGGCAGCACTATCGACAGCGGCAGGCTTATTGCTAGCCATATCTTCAGCGGTATCGCATGACTTGATGAAAGGCGTCTTGATGCCGGATATGAGCGAAAAGAATGAGCTTCGAGCCAGTCGTATCGTGATGACAATATCTATCGCATTCGCAGGTTATCTCGGCCTCAATCCACCAGGGTTTGCGGCAGGCACGGTGGCGCTAGCCTTTGGTTTAGCAGCATCGAGTATCTTCCCGGCATTAATGATGGGTATTTTCTCTAAGAAGATGAACTCAAAAGCAGCGATCGCTGGTATGTGTGCCGGTCTTGGTGTAACGATGCTTTACGTGTTCCAACATAAAGGCGTTATGTTTATCCCTGAGCTCAAGTATATGGGAGGAATGGAAGAAAACTGGTTTTTAGGTATATCACCGAATGCCTTCGGCTCGGTTGGTGCACTAGTTAACTTTGCAGTAGCGTTTATCGTGCTGAAAGCGACAGGTCCGGCGCCAAGCCATATCCAAGAGATGGTTGATAACTTCCGTACACCACACGGTGAAGTTGCAGCTGCACATGATCACTAATGTGTCGCTGCTTAGCCATGGTTAATGGCGTTTAAGTATTGGTGAAGGTTCCCCGCTAATACTTTAGTCAGAAGGCTCCTTGTTGATTTACTCCCAAGGAGCCTTTATTTTATCTTTAAAATCAGTTCAGTATCGAAGGTGTTATATGAATCGACACACTAAAATAGCCATTTTTGTGGCCCCCATTTTACTGCTCGGTGGTTATATTGCCTCAGACTATTATCTAGAGCATCAAGCGGCTCAAAATCGTGTATTTCAGTTAGTCCCTGAAGGTCATTGTGATGTGATCAATGAAAAGTGTGTGCTAAAAGCTGGTGACTTCAAAATCAATGTTTTTGATAGACGTGGCAGTACGTCAGTAAATTCAACATTTCCTATCGACCGTGCAGCATTTTTTATTGTCGATAGCGAACAAGAAGTCGAAAGCTACCAGTTAGCGATGGGTGAAACGCCATATTATTGGAGCAGGTTGACGACTTTACGAGAGCGCATTGCAAATAAAGGGGCAAAGCAAAAACTAAGAGTGATCATTGAAATAAAAGGTGGTAAGTATATCAGTGAATTCTATACGCAAACCGTGCGATAGAGAGTAAGAAGGAAAAGCGACTTTATGTTTGCAACTTGGCAGTTAGTTTTATTAAGCCTTAGCTATATTTGCTTGTTGTTTGCCATTGCGTTCTTGGGGGATAAATATCGCCATCGCTTAGCGAGAAAGTGGCAACCATTTATCTACGCCATGACACTTGGGGTGTATTGTACGTCGTGGAGTTTTCTCGGTACGACAGGACAAGCATCGACGAACTTCCTTTCTCATCTACCGATATACCTTGGACCCATCCTCATTTTCATATTTGCGTGGCCGTTTTTACAACGGATCATACGCATTAGCTTAAAGCTTAATTTAACCTCAATTGCCGACTTACTCGCGGCGCGTTTTGGTAAGTCACACAAGTTGGCAATTATGGTGACGATTGTTGCCTTAATTGGCACCATGCCTTATTTGGCACTGCAGTTAAAAGGTATTGTGTACTCTTTTGAGCAGTTGCAGGTGACACCCTCTGTTGATTCTATTCAGCTCGGGCTAATTGTCAGTCTAGTTTTAGCTGGTTTTACGATTGTTTTCGGCATTCGCAACCTTGATGTTACTGAACGCCATCCTGGCGTCATGTTGGCCATCGCTTTCGAATCATTCGTTAAGTTGTTAGCATTTTTGGTTGTTGGCTTGTTCGTTACGTTTTACATCTACGATTCACCGATGACACTTTGGCAAGATACAGGGGCTCATTTACAACTTGCTGAACAACTTGAGTTTCCAAATCTCTCTTCGCTAGCAGCCATGTTAGTGATCGTAATGGCGGCGTTTTTATCATTACCTCGCCAGTTTCAGGTGATGGTGGTTGAATTACAGGACGAGAAAGATACTAAGCTCGCACGCAAGCTTTTCCCTATGTATCTTCTCATTTTCGCATTGTTTGCGATTCCACTTGGTTTGGCAGGTAACCACTTGCTGGGTAATCAGGTGCCATCGGATACTTATGTTTTATTCTTGCCGGCCGTAGGTGGCCAGCAATGGATGTCATTGCTGGCGTTCTTAGGGGCAATATCTGCTGCCAGCTCAATGGTTATCATCTCTGCCATTGCTCTCAGTACCATGCTGAGTAACGAAATAGTTTTCCCGCTTATTTACCGTTATCGCACCAACAACGAACAGGTTGAGTTTGCTCAGTTCCGCGTTAATTTGCTCAAAATTCGCAAAATCCTCGTCTTGATGGTGATATTACTGGGCTATTTGGTGTTTCTATTCGCCTCACCAGATACGTTAGCCTCACTTGGTGAAGTGGCTTTTGGTGCTTTTGCCCAGTTAACACCTGCATTGCTAGCAGCTTTCTACTGGCGAAGAGCCAGCCTGACAGGGGTCTATGCTGGTATTCTTGTCGGTTTTTCTATGTGGCTATTCTTAAGCTTTTTACCGAAATTTGGTTTGTATTTTGATGCTCTTGATGAGGCTTTCCTAGCATCGAATACTATGCTGACCTTGCTAAGTTTATTGGCGAATAGTTTTGTGATGTACATCATCTCTCAAGTGAGCCGCCAAAGCGTACAAGAGCGCGTACAGGCATCTATTTTCCTTGAATGGCAAGCACCATCTTTGAGTGTTACCCCACAACGAAAAGGCGTGAGCAGTAAAGAACTAGAGTTACTCGTATCGCGCTTTGTTGGCGAGAAGAAGGCAAAACAAAGCTTTAAAGTGTTCTCGCTGGCAGTAAACAAAGATGAGGTAGGTAATGCCCATTACAACACTAAGTTGCTTGAACACACTGAAAATACGCTCGCCAGTGTGATGGGAGCATCATCTGCTCGTTTAGTGCTTTCATCGGCGCTAGAAGGGCGAGATATAGCGCTGGATGAACTCGCGATTCTCGTGGAGGAGGCGTCTAGCCAGCAAACTCGCTTTAGTCAGTCATTGCTGCAAAGTGCGATCGAAAACGCCAGTGAAGGTATTTCCATTATCGACCGTGACCTTAACCTCGTTGCTTGGAATAGCAAGTATCTTGACCTCTTCAGCTACCCTGACTCGCTGGTTTATGTTGGGAGCCCTATTGCTTCTCTGATCAGATACAACGTTGAACGCGGGCTATGTGGTCCGGGTGAGGTGGAACTGCAAGTGCAAAAGCGTATTAACTATTTGCGACAAGGTAGTTCTCATGAGTCTGAGCGAGAGTTCGATGACAAAGTCATACGTATTGAAGGCAATCCGTTGCCGGATGGCGGTTTTGTTATGCTCTTTTCTGATATCAGTGCTTATAGACAGGCAGAGAAGGTACTTAAAGACGCGAATGTCGACCTAGAAGCTATGGTCAATGAGCGCACTGAAAAGCTTGCATTAGCCAATAGAGAGCTGGGGCTTGCACGTAAAAAAGCAGAACAAGCACACATCAAAAAAAGCTTGTATTTAAAAGCTTGTAGTCACGATTTGATGCAGCCATTGGAAGCTGCGAGGCTATTTACCGAAGCGTTATCTAATCAAGATAGCCTGAGTGAGCAGCAGCAAAGGCAAGTGGATAATATTGGTCACTCATTAAAGGTAGCTAATGACCTTCTAGCTGATCTTGCTGAGATTGCTCGCATCGAAAGTGGCAATGTAAAGCCTCAATGTGAGCCGTTTTCGCTAAGAGAATTTTTTGCTGAAATAGCCAATGAATTTTCGGTGTCTGCTCAAAATAACCAAGTTGATTTCCATGTTGCTAAGACCAGCATTTGGGTCTATTCGGATCGGTATTTGTTGCGTCGGATGATTCAAAATCTCTTAACCAATGCATTCCGGTACGCAAGCCCTGGCAGGGTGTTACTCGGTGTAAGACGACATAGACAGCACGTGTTCATTCAAGTGCTCGATAATGGCCCTGGCATTCCAGAGGCGAAGCAAGACTTTGTATTTGAACAATTTACTCAACTTACTGATCAGCAAAACTTAACAACTAAAGGCTTAGGGCTAGGTTTGAGCATTACCCGAGGTATCAGCCAAGTGTTGAGTCACCCGTTATCACTGGCTTCGATTACAGATAAAGGTTGTTGTTTTAGTATCGACTTACCACGCGTTGCCGCGGTCCGAAAAGTGGAGCCAGTTAAAGCGCCTCACGTTGAATTAAGTGGTACAACAGTGCTATGTGTCGACGATGACGAAGACGTGCTGGCTGGTATGGTAGAGATGATTTCTACTTGGGATTGTGAAGTACTCGCTGCGGAAAATGCCGTAAGTGCCGAGGCTATGTTTGAACAGCACAAATTTAATATTGATATTGTGTTGGTGGATTATCAGTTGTCGGAGAAAGACAATGGTATTGCCTTGGTTGAAAGTTTGAGAACCATGACCAATGTGTATTTACCTGCGATTTTAATTAGCGCTACAACGGATGAAGATATTGCTGAAAAAACGGCAGCAGCAGATATTGGTTATATGCGTAAAATGGTAAAACCTGCAGCGCTTCGAGCGATGATCAGCGCAAAGCTATCCGATAAGTTGCACCGTCAGTATGTTGGTGAGCAGGTGTAAATATTAGCTTGTTTTAACAATAGCGCTTTCTCTACCGCTGTTGAGAATGCGGTAGAGATTTAATTAGTGTTGGAAGTCTTGGTTGCTGAGATCTAAGTGACCAATTGCAATAACTGCTTGCGTGCGATTTCTTACATTGAGCTTCTTAAAAATGGCGGTGGCATGTGCCTTTATTGTTGCTTCTGAGACGTTAAGGTCATAAGCAATTTGCTTATTTAGCATGCCTTCAGCAAACATCATCAAAATTTTGTGCTGTTGTTGGGTTAGGCTCGCCACTCGTTCAGCGATATCGTGATATTCACTGCTACTGTTGTCAGTCTCTTTAAACTGCTCTGGTAGCCATTGTTTCCCTTGTAAAACTTCAATAACCGCTTGGTAAATGGTTTCTACTGGCGTCGATTTTGGAATAAAGCCTACCGCACCTAGCTCGATAGCTTTGCCTATTGTATCGTTGTCTTCATGAGCAGAAATAATCACCACAGGAATTTGTGGGTGTTGCTTGCGTACATTGACGAGATTGTTAAATCCATGTCCCCCGGGAATGTTCAGATCTAAAATTAATAAATCCGCTTCTTCATGCGCAGTAAGTTGTTGTTCTAACTCACTAATTGTTTCTGCTTCAAGCCACTGACAATATTGGAATTTTGGTTGTAGTGTTGCAAGTAATGCTTGTCGAAATAGGGGATGATCGTCAGCTATTATTATTTTATCTGGCTGAATCATTTATATCACCTGTTAGTATTTTCCAACGCTAGTGTATTTGCCCAAGGATATTCAAGGGTATACGACTTTAGTCTAGGTTAATTCCTAGATTAAGGTAAATGCTAACTTATCAGTTTCATGTGATGTATCAAGAAAAAAGGCGACTTACCGTCGCCTTTTCAATATAAGAGTTTGCTTTGTTTACTGTTTTATTAGTCGTTTTGCATCGGCGTGTTTGCCAGTACTGCTGTTAGTAGCTGCCAATAAAGCGCAACCGACTCAATATGTACTTTCTCATCAGGAGAGTGAGGGAATTTAATTGTTGGACCAATCGATACCATGTCTAACTCAGGGTAGGCCGTTTTAAATAAACCGCATTCTAGTCCAGCGTGAATTACCATGATTTCCGGTAATTTACCGAATTCTGCTTGGTAGGTATCACGCACAACTTTCATAATCGCAGAGTTTGTATTTGGCTGCCAACCAGGGTATGCACCCGAAAAGTTGATGTCGGCACCTGCTAATTCAAATAACGAGCGCACAGTTTGCTCTGTTTCTAAGCGACCGTCATCATGTAAACTTCTGATCAGGGTTTGGGCAACAAACTTTCGGCCCTTACAACGCATTACGCCTAGGTTTAACGATGTTTCCGGTACACCAACGATATCATCGCTCATGCGGACAACACCGTTCGGACAGGCGTTAATGGCATTCAAAATCTGTGTTTGTACAGGCTTAGTCCAGCATTCATCGAATGTCTCTGGTGAGATAAGCAGCATACTAATATCAGTTTCAATGACTTTTAAGTTGTGACGTATTTGAGAAAGATAGTCTGCAACAGCGGTTTTAAGAGCTTCTACGTGCTGTTTATCGACGACAAAGCTTGCATTTGCTTCTCGCGGAATAGCATTGCGTAAGCTACCGCCATTTAACTCGGTAACGCGAAGGTCAAAAGCCTTGGATGCTGATAATAAAAATCGAACGAGCAATTTGTTTGCATTTGCACGACCTGTGTCAATGTCGACACCAGAGTGACCACCTTTCAGGCCTGAAATTGAAAGGTTAAATGCTTGGCAGTTGTCTGGCACAGCCTCAGAGCTTAAATTGAAACTAGCGTTGCCATCAATACCACCGGCGCAGCCCATGTAGACTTCACCTTCTTGCTCGGAGTCTGTGTTGATGAGGATTTCACCGTTAAGCTCGCCAGGTTGCAAACCAAAAGCGCCCGTCATACCTGCTTCTTCATCAATCGTTACAAGGACTTCAAGCGGGCCATGTACTACGTCATCATTTGCCAAAACAGCCATTGCAGAGGCTAATCCAATACCGTTGTCTGCGCCCAGTGTTGTCGCGTTAGCCGTTACCCAGTCACCATCGTCTTCAGTAATTACACGTGGTTCAATGGGGTCTGTTAAAAAGTCGTGGCTACTGTCACTGTTTTTTTGCGGTACCATATCCATGTGTGCCTGAAGAATTACGCCTTTGCGATTCTCCATGCCCGAGGTAGCTGGCTTACTTAGGATTAAGTTGCCTATGGCGTCTTCTTTACAGCTAATGTTAAGTTCTTTCGCCCATGCTTGAATCCAAGCAGAAATTTTTTGTTCACGTTTCGACGGACGAGGAATGCTGCAGATGTGTTCGAATATTTGCCAAAGCTTGTTAGGTGCAAGGTGTGCAAGTTGCGCCATGTGTTTACCTTAAATTGTTTAACGTTATATATGCAAAACGCCAGCGGGGCTGGCGTCGTTATGTGTGTTTTTATGAAGTGCTACGTAAGCCTAAGTAAGTTAGGCACTTGCCATTAAGAACTGCCATTGTTCGTTGAATTCGTCGCTTGGTTTCTTCGCAAAACCAGAACGAACATATTGGCTAATTTTACCTTCTGCGAATGCAACTAGCATATTGGCTAGTGCTTGTTCACTGATTGAGAAGCCTTTACCTTCCCTTAACTTACGCTCGCGTAGCACTTGCTTAAATTGCGACTCTAATTTCTCAAAAAATTGATTAACACGTGCTCTTAAGCGCTCGTTTTCACCCATCAAAGCATCACCAGACAAAATACGGCACATTCCTGGATTACGCTCTGCAAAAACCAACAATACATGCAAGATGTGGTGACAACGAATTAGCGACTCTTTGTGGTCGGTTAAGATTAAGTTGATACGAGAGAAAATAGACTCTTCAATAAACTCGATTAAGCCTTCAAACATGCGTGCTTTTGATGGGAAGTGGCGATAAAGTGCCGCCTCTGAAACACCCACTTCAGCAGCAAGTTTAGCTGTAGTGATACGTTGACCTGGGCTGCTTTGCAGCATAAGAGCTAAACATTCAAGAATTTGCTGTTTGCGGTTTGGCTTTTCGTTTGTTGACATCTAAAACATCTCTGTCTTTTTAGTGTTATTTTGGCTGATTGTAGCGGCAAGCAATAGCTAACTTCAAGTGACAAAGGCCAACCTTAGTTGTTTGCATATTCAAAGTTTGTATGTAATTACTTACGGCATATATGTTGATTTATATGGTGTTAAGACTTTAGTTTTTCAGCAATGATATTAACCAATGTCGCGGCGACTTGTGTTTTACTCGCCAGTGGAATATCGATGGACTGGTCTGCAGAATAAACGGTTAGTGCGTTGTCGCTGCTATTAAAACCTTGGCCACTTACTGCGACATCATTCGCTGCAATCAGATCCAAATTCTTCTTCGCGAGCTTGCCTCTTGCGTAGTGCTCAACGTCTTGCGTTTCCGCAGCAAAACCGACGCTGAAAGGTCGCTGTGCTTTTAATGCGGCAACGTCAGCGACAATATCAGGGTTTTTCACCAGATTAATTTGCATTGCATCTTCGTGCTTTTTAATTTTCTGCTCGGCTACCTGAGCGACTCGATAATCAGCAACAGCGGCACACGCAACAAAAACAGTGGCAGTAGTAGCTAATGAAAGCGCTTGTTGATGCATATCTGCAGCGCTACTTACATTCACAATGTCACACTGTGAAGGTGGTGCGAGATTTGTAGGACCTGAAACTAGTGTTACCTTTGCGCCCGCTTTTTGTGCTGCTTGTGCAATGGCATAGCCCATTTTGCCTGAGCTATGGTTTGAAATGTAACGAACCGGATCAATGGCCTCACGGGTTGGACCGGCTGTAATCACCCAGTGTTGACCAGAAAGTATCTCGTCGGTGGATAGGCCGCCGACTTGCTCTACAAGTTCTGGGACATCTAGCATTCTCCCCAATCCAATATCACCACACGCTTGTTCGCCGCTTGCAGGACCCAATTGAATGACACCGTGCTGAGCTAGCTTATTAAGGTTTTCCTGTGTGAAGCTGTTGTGCCACATTTGCTGGTTCATCGCAGGGGCAATAGCAATGGGGGCTGGCGTTGCCAGTGCAATAGTTGTAAGTAAATCATCAGCCATACCGTGGGCGAGCTTTGCGATAGTGTTTGCAGTGGCAGGTGCTATGAGCACGAGATCTGCCCATTTAGCCAACTCTATATGCCCCATGGCAAGCTCTGCCTGAGGATCGAGTAAATTATCTGAAACTGGATTCGCGGAAACGGCTTGCAGTGAAAGCGGCGTGACAAATTCTTTAGCTGAGTCTGTTAATACAACACGGACATCGGCGCCTTGTTCTTTCAAACGTCGCACTAATTCAGGCCCTTTGTAAGCGGCGATGCCACCTGAAATGCCTAATACTATGTTTTTATTCTGTAAACTTTGCATAAGCTGCTAATCTTTAATGAATTTGTACTGTCGCATAGATGGACAGGAGTATATCAAGGAATGAAGGTAAGGAGAAAGGGATGTTACAAAACTGGCCAACTGAGGAGCGCCCTCGAGAGAAGCTGCTTCGCCATGGAGCAGCAAGTTTAAGTGATGCTGAGCTATTGGCAATTTTCCTCCGAACAGGGGTGAAAGGATGCAATGTGGTGGAATTGTCGAGAAATCTGTTGACTGCATTTGGCAGTATCGGTCAGCTTTATCAGGCAGATGAACAGAGCTTTTGTCAGCACAATGGTTTGGGGAGAGCGAAATACGTTCAGCTCCAAGCGTGTTTGGAAATGGCAAAACGCTACTTGCGAGAGCAGGTTTCGGAAAGCCCTGCTATGACGAGCTCTAACGCCACTAAACAATATCTGATGGCAGAGTTAGGCACAGAAAAGTACGAAGTGTTTGGTGTGTTGTTGCTCAATAGTCAGCACCAGATTATTCGTTTTGAACGATTGTTTACGGGCACAATAGACGCGGCTGCAGTTTATCCTAGAGTAGTCGTTGAACAGGTGCTTAAGGCGAATGCCGCTGCCGTGGTATTAACCCACAACCATCCATCAGGTTGTCCAAATGCCAGTGATGCAGACCGATTTATCACCCAGAAATTGATATCTGCACTTAAATTAATCGACGTTCGTGTGCTTGATCATATTATTGTTGCTGGTCGCAATAGTTATTCATTTGCTGAGCATGGCGAACTATAGTGAGAAAAGTGTTTGCATATCAACACTAGGGCAGTTAGTTTTAAACCGTTTACAAACCTCATTACTGGGTTATAGAAAAAATCGCAAGGAACATCTTATGTCAGAAAGCATTAACCATGAGATAGAACGTCGTCGGTCATTTCGACTCGACATGGAAAAAGAGCTAGTTGATATTGCTTGGGAAAACCCGCAAGGACAAACCATGACCAAGAAAGTCGCCTGCTTGGATTTCTCTAGAGGCGGACTACGCATTGATAGTGATTTAGCTATTGATGTTGATACTCCAATCAGCGTGACGTTCAAGGCGCAAAGCGTGCATAATCAAACGTTAAAAGGCAAAGTTTTACGTTGTGAACAGCAAAAAACTGGCTGGTTTGATATCGCACTTATTTTCGAAACGGAAGCATAAGCTCTACAGAGCTATTATTAGGCTATAATTGAGTAGCGGCTTAACATGGCTGTTAGTGTAGTAATAGGAAGTTAGCATCATGATGATTTTAGTTGGTGGTGAAAAAGGCGGTAGCGGTAAAAGCTGTTTAGCGCAGAACTTAGCGGTTTATTTTGCCAAGCATAAAAACGCAATTGTATTAATGGTTGACTGTGATCCGCAGCGCACGACGTCGGATTGGATTCAAGCTCGTAATACTGATCCTTCATTACCTGCCATAAACTGTATTCAGCTTTACGGTAAAATTCGAAACGATTTACTTAGCCTTAATCAACACTACGACTATGTCATTGTGGATTGTGGTGGCCAAGACAACTTAGCCCTCCGCGCTGCGATGTCTGTAGCTGACCACGTTGTTATTCCATTAAGGCCTAAACGACGAGATTTAAAAACAGTGCCCCACATGGAAGACATGTTAAGCACCTGTAAAATGGTTAACCCCAAAATGTTGGCCTCTTTTGTTATTACTCAGTGTCCAGCGCTTCCGACTCAAGCTAACCGCATCATTGAAGCAAAAGAAGTATGTGCCTCGTATGGCATTAATGTATTAAATTCGGTTACTTATAACCGCAACGTTTACGATGACAGTGAAGAATCAGGTTCATCAGTGTTAGAAAACGAACCAGAAGGCAAAGCAGCAAAAGAGATGATCGCTATCGCGGAAGAGCTGTTAGCGATGAAACCGGATAACTCGCATGAGTTTAACTGATTTAAAGAAAGGTAAGGGAGGCCCAGTAAAGAAGAAAAGCTTTACTGTGGACGAATTTATCTCTGATGCTGAAAACTATGCGAAAGGTAAGCCTGAGATAGTTAAGCGTGGTGAGGGCAACGATGAGCCATCTTTGGATTTAGCGCAAGCTATTGTATTTGCTGAACAACAGGTAGCAGATAAAGAAAAGACGAAGGCGAGCAATAAGCCGTTTCGCCATGCGACTTTCACGTTAAGTGAAGATGCCATCGCCCAGCTTAATAAGCTCGCCAAAGACTCGAAGCTGGCGAAGTCACATATTATTCGAATTCTTATTGAGCACTTATCTAGTCAAGATCAGCAAAAGCAATTGTCGACGCTTTTAGGATCAAAAACCCTCTAAATTTGTTCGATTAATCTTCGTTATGTTGATAAAAACGCCGCTTTATAGGGCGTTTTTTGTTTGGTATGTTGTTGATAACTATAGTGGTTAATGGGCTTTTAGGTTGAAAACTGATTAGCACTAGCAATCACAGTTTAGTTTCACTATAATATGCCACCTTTTTCAGGATCCCAAGGCGACGGCCGCGGGGAAAATTAGCTCGAGCTGAAATTAATTTTGGAGTGACTCAAATGTCTAAAGTTTGCCAAGTAACTGGCAAAAAACCAGTTGTAGGGAACAACCGTTCTCATGCAAGAAACGCGACACGTCGTCGTTTCTTACCAAACCTTCAATCTCACCGTTTTTGGGTAGAGAGTGAAAACCGTTTCGTTAAATTACGCCTTACCCCTAAAGGTATGCGTATTATCGACAAGAAAGGCATCGATGCAGTATTAGCTGACATCCGTGCTCGTGGCGAAAAAGTCTAAGGAATAAGTCATGCGTGATAAGATTCGTTTAGTTTCTTCTGCTGGTACAGGTCATTTTTATACTACTGACAAGAATAAAAAGACTATGCCAGAGAAAATGGAAATCAAAAAGTTTGACCCTAAAGCACGTAAGCACGTGATCTACAAAGAAGCTAAAATCAAGTAATTTTAGTCCTTTGCAGGATACAAACTTTTTAAAAACCCAGCTTTTGCTGGGTTTTTTATTGCCTGAGATTTCTACTTTCTGACGTGTTAGCGCGATCCGTTATCACTGGCATTTCGTACAAACTGCTCCCATAACAAGTCGACAATTTGCTATAGTGCATGGCACTTGTATTTATCTAACTAATTCTATCGCTTATGAGATTATCCCGCTCCGCTTGGAACAACGTGATTATATTTTCAGTGATGGGTTTTATTTTATTGATTAATTTAACTCAGCGCGGAAACAACGAAGAGACTTCAAGTACAAGCTTGCAAGAGCAATCGGTCATTGGTGAAGGGCGTGTTATTTTGACCATGACTATCGGACAGCAGGTGACCATTGAGCGTGTTGGACAATCTTGGCGAATGGTACCAGAGCGCTTAGCTGTTCAAGCAACAGAACAAATGATGCGCTCATGGCATGAACTGTCGGCTATGCCAATTGATATTGTTATCGATCGCCAACAAAACGAAGGTGTATTCGTTAGTATGGTGGTAGCCGGTCAGCAAAACATCCAATTATTTACTTTGTACCTTGTTGAGCAACAACTGGTGGTACTCAACCACCAAACAGGCATTTATTTTGCCTTGCCAAGTGTTATGTACAACCAGTTAGTGCCTAGTGGCTTATTAGTGGAGTAAGTATGCCAGAGTTACCAGAAGTTGAAGTATGTCGCTTAGGCATTAGCCCACATATTGATAATCAAGTGATTACTGATGTTGTAGTACGTCAGCGTCAGTTGCGCTGGCCGGTGCCAGAACAGATAGCAGAGGCCATTGGTGAACCCATTTTATCGGTTTCGCGCCGTTCTAAATATCTCATCTTAAAAGTTTCCACGGGCAGTATACTCATTCACCTTGGTATGTCTGGAACGATTAGAGTGATCGATAGCAATCTACCTACTATTAAACATGACCATGTAGATATTGGTTTTGGCAATGGCAAAGCATTGAGGCTTAACGATCCACGTCGTTTTGGTGCGGTACTCTGGTTATCAAACGATGTCGACGAACAAGGTGTGCTTAGTAAGTTGGGCCCTGAACCTTTAACCGATGATTTTCATGCAGATTACTTATTTGAAAAGTCGCGCAAGAAATTGGTGCCGGTTAAGACATTTATTATGAATAACCCAGTAGTGGTTGGCGTCGGTAATATCTATGCCAATGAAGCCCTGTTCTTAAGTGGTATTCGCCCGACGAAGAAGGCAGGGACGTTGACAAAAAAACAATGTGCGTTGCTGACAAATAATATCAAAAAGGTGTTAGCAGCAGCGATTAAGCAGGGTGGAACTACACTAAAAGATTTCACTCAAGCTGATGGTAAACCTGGATACTTTGCGCAATCGCTTAATGTTTATGGTCGAGCTGGGCAGCCTTGTGTAACTTGCCAGACGACGCTTAAAGAAGTGAGACAATCAAATCGCAGCTCAGTTTTCTGTCCGAGCTGCCAAAAATAATCTTGCTAGGAATCAGCAGACCCCAGTAGCAAACTAGTAAAGTTTGCTACTTCATTGAGTCTTCGAGTGCCTGTTTAACGATTGGGTGTACAAACTCGCTAACATCGCCTTTGTGAAGCGCAACTTCTTTGACTAAGGTTGAAGAAATAAAGGAGTTTTCTTCTGCAGGTGTTAAAAACACACTTTCTAGGTCCGGTGAAAGTCGTCGGTTCATATTAGCTAGCTGGAATTCATATTCGAAGTCAGATACTGCACGTAAGCCGCGAATCAATACATTGGCTTGATGTTCTTTAGCAAAATCTACAAGTAACCCTGTAAAACCGACTACGATGACATTATCGAGATGCGCAGTTACTTGCTCGAGCATTTTTACTCGATGGTCTAGGTCAAAACGTGGTTTCTTACTTGGGCTATAGGCAACGCCAACAATAATGTGGCTAAAAAGTTTGCTCGCGCGCTCAATCAGATCCGTGTGCCCATTGGTCACGGGATCAAATGTGCCAGGATAAATTGCTTTTACAGACATAATCTTAACTATTGAATGGATTCTTGGTTGTAGTGTAAACGTCAACCACACTTTATTCAAAGCGGTGTATTTAGTGATGTAGCTAAGATTTATATACCATTGAAGTTTAGAGGGGAAAAGCAGCTTGTCCTGCGAGGAAAAACTGCTTTATTGATAATCAGGCTAAGCGTGTGCCGCTTTATACTTTTCGAGCAGTGCTGTCATCTTGTCGTTAATTAGGTTAATAGCTTTCAGTGGTCTCACCATCACTTTGAAGTCGATGATTTTGCCTTCATCATCGAAGCTAATCATGTCGATGCCGTTAACATAAATACCGTCTATTTCAGTGCTAAACTCAAGCACGGCTGCATTGTCTGTGAAAAACTCGCGGTCGTATGTGAAGTTTTCATTAGCGAAAGTGTTGAGTGCAGCCGTCAAGTACATAACCACCATCATTTTCCCTTCAACTGGGCGATGTATAACTGGTGAGTGCAATACGACATTGTCTGCAAGTACTTGATTTAACATCGATGTGTCGCGAGTCTCAAGCATCTTATGCCATTGTTGTAACATGTTATTCCCCTGTTCTTATTATAACTAACACCTGTCAAGATTAGCTGTCGTGCTGAAAATAGCAACACTTATTTATATTACGCCCTAGACGGAAATACACTTAATAAGTGTAAGTATTTTGAGTAAATACTTTAAGTAAAGGCAATTTTGATAGTATGATAGCTCAGATATAGAAGCTAAAAGGGCATATTCGGGTTATGAAAACACGGGATAAAATTATTCAAGCAAGCATTGAATTGTTTAATGAAAATGGTGAAAGGAACGTCACGACTAACCACATCGCCGCACATTTAGGTATTAGCCCAGGCAACCTCTATTATCATTTTAGAAACAAAGAAGATATTATTCTCTCGATTTACGAAGAATATGCTCGTAATCTTCTACTAGAAACTTTCCCGCAAGTTTCTCCAGACGTACCGCCACTTGATGCCATTATTCATTATATGGATGCCGTTTTTCAGGCGATGTCACGTTTCCGTTTTTTCTACGCTAACTTACCCGTCTTATTGTCGAAAAACCCATTGCTTCGTGAAAAATATGTTGAAGTTCAACATTTTATCAGCGAACGCGTGAGTGACATGATGATATCGCTACGCGATGCTGACATGATCACATTTGATGATGAAGAGTTACCGGATTTAGTGAGTATTTTGCGATTGGTGAATACCTTCTGGTTAAGCTTCTACCAAACGCAGACAATGGAGTCTGATATTAAGGCGTCAGTATTTTATGAAGGCGTTTTAAAAATCTTAAGCATTATTCGTCCTTACACGACGGAAAAAGCACTACCAGAATTTCTGAAAGCGCGTGAGATGTACTTGACGCGCCATCAAGAAGCTCGTCTAGCTAGTTAATTTAGCTAACTAATGCAGTCATAGCGGACTGGTAGCCAGATAGTAACGGCTGCCAGTTTTCTTCAGTCCACAACATTTGTGGGTTTTTCGTTTTCTCTTTGTGAAATGAACGCAACAGCCGTGACATATTGTCTTGTTGCCAAGTACCTTGCGTTCGCTCTTCTCCCTGGTCAAAGTCAATAAGCCAAACTTTTTGTTGGTCGTCGATCAAGATATTGTGAATATTGAGATCGTGATGATAAATACCGTAATGGTGAAAGTTGGCAATTGTTGCACCTATCTTTTGCCATAACATTTCGGATAACTGCTGCGATTGGGTAATCGTGAATACGTCGTTAGCATTGGTTATGCGCTCACTCAGAATATCGGCACGATAATAAAGACCATGCCGTGAAATTTTACATGCAATTGGTGCAGGTGCTGGTAGGCCAAGCGAGTTTAATTTTGCAAGCAGTGCATATTCTCTAATTGCCCGCGTTTTATTTAGCCCCAAGTAAAGATAACTGTCATGTATTAAACGGCCAATCAGCCCACCGCGATAGTAGTGTCTCAATACCCACTGATTATTATTATGCTTAATAAAGTAGGTCGTTCCGCGGCCTTGTGCAGTACCGGTAATGGCGTCTCGTTGTTGCCAAAAGTCTGGTGAGAATAACTCGTAGCTTAAATGGTTGTCTAATTGGCTGTTAATTAAACAAATGTCTCGAGCTTTTTGTTCGATACGGGCAAGCCCAGAATTTACAATTGTGTTGAGGTCCAAGATAATAGGCCTACTTCTATATTTCTCAAATTTAGCGCTAGTGGCTATTGTGGTGATTCCTTTATGTCGGGTCAAATAATTGCACCAAAAAAACTCTGTATTTTACGATTGTCAGCAATTGGTGATGTTTGCCATGCTGTCGCTATGGTACAGGCGATTCAACGCCAATATCCACAATGTGAAATTACATGGGTTGTAGGTAAAGTCGAGGCAATGTTGCTTAAAGGCCTACCCAATGTGCGTTTTGTTATTTTTGATAAGAAAGCAGGTTTAGCTGGGTATCGCGATTTAAGAACAGCACTAGCTAAAGATAATTTTGATGTCTTACTGCATATGCAAGTGGCCTTAAGAGCAAGCATTGCTAGTTTGATGATTAAAGCTAAAGTTAAAATCGGTTTCGACCGCTTTCGAGCAAAGGAAGGCCAGTGGCTTTTTACCAATGCTCAGGTTGCAGCACAACAATCTCCACATGTACTCGATGGCTTTATGGCATTTGCCGAAGCAATTGGTGTGACAGATATTACCCCTCGCTGGCAGATGCCGATTAGTGATGAAGATCAGCTATGGGCAAGTGAGTTATTGCTGAGTGATAAGCCTGTTGCCATTATTTGTCCAGCTGCGAGCAAAGAAGAACGTAATTGGTCAGCTCAAGGTTACGGAGAAATTGCCCACTACTTGGTTGAAAGAGGTTTTAACGTAGTTGTTTGTGGCGGGCCAACCGATATGGAGCGCAAGCTCGCTGAGATGATTCAGGCTAATTGCCGTCATTCGTTAACTAACCTCGTCGGTAAAACGTCATTACAGCAATTATTGGCTTGTTTGAAAGTGGCTCACTTGGTGATTGCTCCCGACACAGGGCCTGCGCATATGGCGGTTACAGTTGGAACGCCTGTAATTGGTCTTTATGCCCATAGCAACCCACTGCGTACAGGCCCGTACAGTTTCCAAGGTTATGTTGTCAGTTACTATCAAGCGGCCATTGAGCGACAAGAACAAACGCCGCTAGCGCATATTCCGTGGGGAGTCCGCGCAAAAGGCGGAGATTTAATGACGAATATTCAAAAACAACAAGTTGTGGAAAAGATAGAGCTGCTCATCTCGGAAGAGTATCCAGAGCTTCGTAATTCACTTGCCTAAAGGCAGGAATTGCATCGCCTCAAGAGTTCAACACGGCCTAACCTTGCTAGCGTTACTGATTCACTAGCTCACTTATGGTATCGATGCTTCGCTGAGTAGCACCTTTATTTGACGCCACCACCTGATAGGCATTGTCGCCTAATTGCTTGGCAAACTCTGTATTGGTTAATAACTTGAGCGCTTGCTCTGCAAGTTGATCAGCTACTGCGGTATTGCTTGAGTCCGCCGTAAGCGAGACTGCGCCTTGTTTAACTAACAGCTGCTGATGAATCTCGCTGAAGTTGGACATATCACTTCCCGTGATAATTGGGCGCTTAAAAACGGCTGGTTCGAGAGGGTTATGGCCTCCAATCGCAGAAAATGAGCCGCCCATGACAACTAAATCTACGAGCTGAAATGCTGCCATCATTTCACCAAGGGAATCCATTATCCAGACATTGGTTTGTTCGCCAACAGGAAGCGCCTCACTGCGACGCTGCGTGGTGAACTCGTGAGCCTTCGAGAGTTGAAATACTGTGTCAAAACGCTCAGGGTGTCTAGGTACTACAGCAAGCAACGCATCAGGAAGCTTACGCAATACTTCTTTGAAGGCTTGGAACCCGAGTTCTTCGTCTCCTTGATGGGAGCTCGCAAGCATTATAACTGGTCGATTCTTCGGTAAAATGGCAGCTAGTTCTGCTTGTTTAGTTTCATTACTCGTTGCGGACAGGTCAAACTTCAAATTGCCACCATTCGAGCATCGCTTAGGAACTGCGCCAAGTGAGACAAAACGCTCTTGGTTTTCTTGGTTTTGCGCGTAAATGTGATCAAAGCGCTGCAGGCAAGGTTTCACTAAAACAGAGAACTTTTGATAACTGTTAATGGATTTATCCGAAATCCTGCCATTAACTAAAAGTAATTTTGTGCCGCGTTTATGTGCTTGTGAAACCAAATTTGGCCATAACTCAGTCTCCATTATCACGAGAATTCTCGGGTTGAGCTTGCGTAGAAAACTTGCTGTGCATGGCATGATATCAAGTGGCAAATAACAATGTTGAACTCGATCACCAAAAAGTCGTGTTACTTGTTCTGAGCCCGTTGGTGTGAATGTCGTCACAGTAATCGGCATGTCGCTAAACTTTGAAATGCAACTTTCAATAAGTGGTTTTAGTGCAATCACTTCGCCGACGCTGGCACCATGGATAATAATACCACCAGATTTTAATGAGGCAGGTAGCATGCCTAAGCGCTCCGACAATCTATGGCGATATGCCTTATGATTAATTGAGCGTATCAGGGCAAGTAATAGAATAATTGGCAGTAGGATGATTAAAAGAATTCGGTATAAGAGTAGAGCCAAGATACGTGAAACTAGTCGTGAAAATTTGCGCTTATTATAACGGCTAGCACATAAAAGTCGTATGTATTCCTGTTATTTAATTCGACAGGTATAACTTAGCGTAAGTCTTTGCAATGTTTTATACCAATTACATCAAATATTGCTAAGATTTATTTGAGTGTATAAGTTATGTGCTCTCATTCGAATTAGGAAATAAAGTGTTGTTTTTTCGTCTTAAGATACTGGCGGTGTTCGCTGTATTCATTCCAGCTACTTTTCAAGAGGCTCTCGCTGCGCAAGTAGCGTCAGACGATAACATGCTGAATCACGAGATTTCGATCCCTCGCGACAATGATTTTGTGCTTAAAGCTGACTATTTTGCCGGTAAGCGAAAAGCGGATGGCTTTTTAATTTTGCATGATTGTCAATCTGATAGGCAGGACTATCACGCTATAACTGCTCAATTGGCTGACAACTCATATCATGTGTTATCACTTGATCTTCGTGGCTTTGGGCGCAGTGTTTCCGAGACATATAATCACCAAAAGATGAAATCAAATGCCAAAGACATCATCAGCTATCAAGTGCTACTAGGACAGCTTTCGAGCTTTTGGCAGGATGATGTGTTGGCTGCGTTCGAGTATTTACGCAGTAAACTAGATAAGGCAAGTAAGATCTCGATCTTGACTAGCGGATGTTCGGCACCCTTTGCAATTGCTGCTGCTGAACAATGGCATGTCAGTAATATGGTAATGCTGACACCAGAAATGACATTTGCTGATAAAGAGCGCTATAAAAATCTAACCGATATTGCGACGTTTTTTGTCGCTTCAGTTCATCATGTCGAAACCGATCAAACGACAAAAGAGTTATTTGAATGGAATGGCCATACAGGCACTAAAATGTTGTCGTATAAAGGTGAAACGAAGGATATACAGCTGCTCAAGCGAAGTCGTTCTTTGTCTAGTGATATTGCCGCTTGGTTGATGGAACGCAGTAGGTAGTGGCCTTTGGCAATTGCCTTGAACAATAGCTTTTTCACTTCTCATTAAAAGAAACTGCCAACAAAAGTTTTCACCTAGGATTAAATGAATTAACTGATCGGACTGTACCTTGCCACGTAAAAACGTAAAATAGCGGCCAGTTTGAGGCTAAATGCCTCAGCAGGTGCTGAAAATACGTGCCTGCAATAATGCTTACTAGCAAAAATTAACTACATTAAAGAGTAACCTTGCTGGCCGAAACGTTGGCATTTATTTCATTTTAAGGGTAACCGAGGCACCTATGTCATCGACTTTTTATTCACATATTCAATCGCAAATTGATCAAGTTAAAGCAGACGGCCTGTATAAGGCTGAGCGTGTTATTACGACAGCACAGCAAGCGGAAATTGCTGTAAGCACAGGCGATGAAGTTGTTAACTTTTGTGCTAACAACTATCTAGGCTTGGCGAATCACCCAGCGTTAATTGAAGCAGCGAAGGCGGGTTTAGATGAGCATGGCTTTGGTATGGCATCGGTGCGCTTTATCTGTGGTACGCAAGATATTCATAAAGCACTCGAGCAAAAGTTAAGTGAATTCCTAGGCATGGAAGACACGATTTTATACTCGTCTTGTTTTGATGCGAATGCTGGTTTGTTCGAGACTTTGCTAGGCCCTGAAGACGCCATTATCTCTGATGCGCTTAACCATGCATCAATCATCGATGGTGTGCGGTTGTGTAAAGCAAAACGTTTCCGCTATGCAAACAATGACATGGCTGAACTTGAAGCGCGCTTGAAAGAAGCTGATGAAGCAGGCGCTCGCTTTAAATTGATCGCGACAGATGGCGTCTTCTCTATGGATGGTGTAATCGCGAATTTAAAAGCTGTATGTGATCTGGCTGATAAATACGATGCGCTAGTGATGGTAGATGACTCGCATGCTGTTGGTTTTGTCGGTGATAAAGGCCGTGGTAGCCATGAATTCTGCGATGTGATGGGCCGAGTTGACATTATTACCGGTACACTGGGTAAAGCCATGGGTGGCGCATCAGGTGGCTATACTTCGGGTCGCAAAGAGATTGTTGAGTGGTTACGTCAACGCTCGCGTCCGTACCTTTTCTCTAATTCATTAGCACCAGCGATTGTTTCTGCATCAATTCGTGTTTTAGATTTATTAGCTGAAGGTGATGAGTTACGCGCGACTTTACGTGAAAACCAAACGTACTTCCGTTCGCAAATGGAAGCAGCTGGCTTTACTTGTGCGGGTGCTGACCATGCGATTGTACCTGTTATGATTGGCGATGCTGCTTTAGCAAGTAACATGGCAGATGCATTACTTGCAGAAGGTATCTATGTTATTGGCTTCTCTTTCCCTGTTGTGCCTAAAGGGCAAGCACGTATTCGTACACAAATATCTGCCGCTCACACTCGTGCTCAGCTAGACAAAGCGATTGAAGCGTTTACAAGAATTGGTAAATCACTCGGTGTGATCTAGGGGGGTCTATGAAATCTTTAGCAAAACTTCATGCCAAAGAAGGCATTTGGATGACCGACTCGCCCAAGCCGGAGCTTGGTCACAATGACTTACTGATCAAAATTAATAAAACCGCGATTTGTGGTACAGACATTCATATTTACAACTGGGATGAGTGGTCGCAGAAGACTATTCCTGTTCCTATGGTTGTCGGTCATGAGTATGCAGGTGAAGTGGTTGCCGTAGGGCAAGAAGTAAAAGGCTTTAGCATTGGCGATCGCGTTTCAGGTGAAGGTCATATTACTTGTGGTCATTGTCGTAACTGCCGTGCAGGTCGCACGCATTTGTGCCGCAATACCGTTGGTGTTGGTGTTGACCGTATGGGGTGTTTTGCAGAATACCTTGTAATTCCTGCTTTTAATGCCTTTAAATTGCCGGACGAAATTTCTGACGATTTAGCGGCTATTTTCGACCCATTTGGTAATGCTGTGCATACGGCGTTGTCTTTCGATCTAGTTGGCGAAGACGTGTTAATTACTGGTGCTGGTCCAATCGGTATAATGGCTACAGCTGTGGCAAAACATGTGGGCGCACGCCATGTGGTGATCACGGATGTCAATGAATACCGCTTAGACCTTGCTCGTCAGATGGGTGCGACTCGTGCCGTTGATGTGTCGCAAGAGAAATTAAGCGATGTGATGGCAGAACTTGGCATGACAGAGGGCTTCGATGTTGGTTTAGAGATGTCGGGCGTGCCAATGGCGTTCCAAGATATGCTGGAAAACATGAACAATGGTGGCAAAATCGCGATGCTTGGTATTCCTGGTCAGGACATGGCGATTGACTGGAGTAAAGTTATCTTTAAAGGTTTAACCATTAAAGGCATCTATGGCCGTGAAATGTTTGAAACATGGTACAAGATGGCGAGCTTGATTCAGTCTGGATTGGATTTAAGTCCTATCATCACACACCAATTTGACGTCGATGACTTCCAGCAAGGCTTTGACATCATGCGCTCTGGTCAGTCAGGTAAGGTAATTCTGAACTGGACCTAGCCGATAGTTGAATCGGTTTATTCCAATTGATCTGAGGCGTGCATTGCACGCCTTTTTTGTATGTTGGAAATTTCACCGTATAATGGCGACAGTTTTAATTAAGAGACTTGTTTGATGTCTGAACAATCTAACTTTACTCACCTTAATGCCGCTCAACTAGCCGAAAAACTGGCAGATGAGCACTTTGTCGTTGTCGATATTCGAGATGCCAATACCTTTGCTGAAGGTCGTATTCCCGGTGCAATTCATCTTACTAATGACAATATCAGTGATTTTGTACGAGAGGCTGATTTCGATAAGCCAACGGTAGTTTGCTGTTATCACGGCATTTCTAGTCAACCAGCAGCAGAATACTTGGTAAGTTTAGACTTCTCTGATGTTTACTCACTCGATGGTGGCTTTGTGCAGTGGCAATCGTTATATCCTGAACACATCGAACGTTAATGGATGATATGCAACTAAAGCCTCTAGTACCTGTCGATCAACGAGCGATAGCGCAACTGTTCATTAGCTATGCACGTGGACAAGGTATTCATTGTGAATTAGAGGCTCAGCAAGGTAGTCACTGGATATTGGTGGATGAGGCTGAGTTTGATAGAGCAGGGGCTTTGTTCCAAGAGTTTGCGGTACAACCTTATCACCCCAAATATCAACAGGCGGCATGGCAACAAAGCGACACGGATGTAGCCTTACCAAACTCAGCTTTCGGCGGTGTTGCTAAGCAATTTTTAAGTCAAGCGGGTGCCTTTACACTGGTTATTTTTGGCTTGTGCTGGCTGGTATACATTGGCGCTCAGCTCGGCTTTGGTCGAGATCTATACTATCCGTTGTCGTTCTTCCAAAATTTATCGCTGGATGCACTTTTTTCTGAGCCTTGGCGATTAATTGGGCCGGCGTTCCTGCATTTTTCGTTACTACATATCGCGTTTAATACCATGTGGTGGTGGCAGTTAGGTAGTGCGATTGAGGCGATTTTTGGTCGATGGACGATTATAAATCTATTCCTGGTATCGGCGATTTTTTCTAACTTGTCCCAATATTTAGTTAGTGGACCAAACTTCGGCGGGCTTTCAGGCGTTGTTTATGCAGTTGTTGGCTTTGCTTGGTGGTGTGGTTGGTTAATGCCGAACAAAGGTTTGTCATTATCTAAACCTATCGTTGGCTTCTTACTTGTTTGGCTATTACTGGGTTACGTTGATGTTTTGCCTGTTAACATGGCAAATACAGCGCATCTAGCGGGATTAATTGTTGGCTGTCTGAGTGCGCTATGGCTGAGCAGAACGCACTCAAAGGGAGTATTTAAGGGACAGAGCTAATTGTCTAGCCATTGTGTGAACATAAGCTTTTTCACCAATGGCTTGCCAGTTTCCTGATTTAAGAGCTCTTGCACTTTTTCTTCACACTCACGCTGAATTTCGTGGCGGCCATTAATCGATTTGATCTTATCTTCTGATTGTTGGCCAATAACGGTGATTATGGCGTCTCGAAGCAATGGCGCATGGTGCTCTACCGCTTCTAAATTATCGCTACCTTCTATCATCAACTCGACAGTTAACCTGACATAACCGAGCTTCTTCTTTACTGCAACGTAGTTAGTAATGATGTCTGGTTGAAAACCAAAATAAACATAGTCGTTGGCTTTTACTGTAAGCGAGCTAAAAAACAAGACAGCCAAAATCGCGAGCTTTTTCATATCAGTTAATTCAAAATCTTTAAAGGTTATAGCGTGTTACTTTTATTGTAACGGGATGAATGGAAAAGGGTAGCTGTAATTAAAAAATATTTACCCCGTTTTTTGCTTATGCATCGACTAATAGTAAGGTTCACTAGCACATAGGTTGGTCAGCCTGTTATTATTAGCTCAGTTTTTTAGTGATGATTAGATATGCAAGACGTTACCCAGCTTTTTCCTGTCAATCTAGATGCTGATTGGTCCCATTTGTCTGCCAAAGACTTCTCCTCTGTATTGGCTGATTGGTTATTTGACGCAGGCTCTTTGACTGCGCGCTTAACCGCTCGATGCCAAGAATTTAAAGTAATCCTGCTTGGGCAGCAGCATCATACGGTTTCGGCGCACGAAGCCTGTGAGCACATTCCAGAAGGTACTCAAGTCATAGCGCGTGAAGTGCTGCTGTATTGCGATAATCACCCTCAAGTGTTTGCACGTAGCTTAATGCCTTTGACTAGTTTAACTGGCGAAGAAGCTGCGCTTTCTGAACTTGGCGATAAACCTCTAGGTCAAGCGATATTTAACAGTCCGCATCTCACACGTGGCGATTTTGCGGTAGCGCAATTTGATAATGATTCTGGTGTGGCATCACTTGCGAAGACTTTGGCACTTCCTGTAGCTGACGCACTCTGGGGAAGACGTTCAATATTTTTTCTACATGACAAACCGCTAGCTGTAGCGGAAGTTTTTTTACCTAATGCTTTTGCTTACGAATTCAAGGAAGTGTCATGACTGCGACGACATTAGAATGGCAAGCTATTAAACAAATCACCCGCTTAGACAAGCCTATCGGCACGTATTTGCTGTTGTGGCCGACATACTGGGCACTTTGGGTGGCGGCAGATGGCTATCCAAATTTAATGCTGTTATTCATTTTTTCAATGGGAGTTGTTGTCATGCGCAGCGCGGGCTGTGTGATCAATGATTTTGCTGATAGAAAAGTTGATGGACAAGTAAAAAGGACCCAGCACAGGCCACTTGTTTCGGGGGCAATCACAGAGCAGCAAGCCATTATGTTGTTTGGTGCGCTCATTGGCTCTGCACTCGCTCTTGTGGTGAATCTTAGTTGGCTGACCATTCAGTATTCAATCGTCGCGCTATTGTTGGCATCGGTTTACCCATTTATGAAGCGCTATACCCATTTACCACAGGTAGTGCTTGGTGCTGCGTTTAGCTGGGGTATGATTATGGGGTTTGCAGAGATTCAAGGGCGCGTGCCGACGATTGCTTGGTTATTGTTTGCTGCAAACCTATTATGGACAGTGGCTTACGACACCATGTATGCCATGGTAGATCGCGATGACGATTTGAAAATTGGCGTTAAGTCGACGGCTATCTTATTTGGTAAACACGACATCCGTATTATCAGGTTTTTACAGGTTATGGTGCTGGCGATCTTGTTTACAGTAGGGGACATGTTAGCGTTCGGTTGGCCATATCAACTTTGCTTGGTTATAGCAGCGGCGCTATTTACCTACCAACAAATATTGATAAAAGATAGAAATCGCGAGAAGTGCTTTCACGCTTTTCTCAACAACCATTATGTCGGCTTAGTAGTGTTTCTCGGCATATTTATTGAGTACTGGGCTGTTTAAGAGCTTAAAAGAGTCGAGCTATACGCAATAAAAAAAGCAGCCATATGGCTGCTTTTTTTATGTGAGTCGACACTAATCAATAGGCTCGAAATAAGCCTTTTACCACTTAACTAGCGAGAAATACTCTGTAATACCTGGATATCCAATAAATTACTGATGTTCTGCTTCAGCCCCTGAAGTTCGGGTGTATCTGTAAGGTAGCCATCATCGTTGAGTTCTGCATAACCCTGTTCTTTGAGCACGGCAATTAGTGCGGACTGCGCTTTCTTATCTATGAACTCTGGCGCATTGATGTTATTAAGCTTAGATAAGCGTTTAGCGATAGCAATAACTTGCTCTTCTAGTGAAGACTTACTGATTGGCGACGTTCTAGAAAGCAGAGTTGTGATGATGGCTAATCGCTGTAGGGTTTCATCGATAACCTCTGCCATAACTCGTACGGCCGATTTAACACCAACATCATTTGTTAGTGACCAGAAGCCAGCTTTACTTTGTTTCGCCATATCGTTTGTTTGTAAGTAATCTAAACATTGCTCAACTTGCTTAGCAATGTCCTGATCATCTTGCCACAGGAACAGTTCGTTTCTAATCAAGCGCACAATCACTTGTCCTTGGCTGACTAATTCGTCATTGGCAATTTTACTATTGCGCTCTAGTAGACGGCAGACAATTGAAGGTACAACATAGGCGTGCAGAATGTTATTGCGGTAGTAGCGCATTTCAAGTGCTGCAGTTGGGTTCAAAGATAAAATATCGCCAAAATTGTCAGATTCAACATCAACTTTATTAAGCGACTTCAAGTGCGCTATAAGTTGGTCTACATCTTCTTCTGGGAATGTCATCAACTCGCTATATGGTGCATGCTTTTGCATCGCTAGGAAGAAGCTAAATTCTTGTTTTAGTTCGCTTTCAGCTAATGCTTTATTTTCTGTTGCCAATAAAACAAGTGCGGCTAATGACACTGAGTTTAAAGCTACACATTGATTGATGTTGGTCATAACATCATTTGCTAAATGATTAACAGCAGGTGTTAACCAGCTTGGCTTTTGCGGATCGATTGGGTCGATAGCATCACGCCAGTCATCAACATTGTCATTTAAGAATTGATTGATATTAATTGGCTCACCAAAGTTTACATATCCATTGCCGTAGTTACGCAGGTTCTTAATTGCTTTGAGTACACCAAATACAGATTCTTTTTGCTTTTTGTTACCGCTAAGCTCTTTATGATAAGAGCCTACTTCCATAACATGTTCATAGCCGATGTATACAGGAATAAGCGTGAGAGGTCGACTGACGCCACGTAGGAGACTTTGGATCGACATAGCTAGCATACCTGTTTTGGGCTGCAATAATCGACCTGTGCGGCTTCGTCCGCCTTCTGTGTAATACTTAACTGCATAGCCGCGTTCAAACAGTAACCCCAAGTATTCACGGAAAATCGTTGAATACATGCGATTTCCTCTGAAGCTACGGCGAATAAAGAAAGCACCAGCCTTTCGGAAAATTGGACCCGCAGGCCAGAAATTTAGGTTAATACCTGCTGCAATGCGCGGTGTTACCAAGCCTTCGTGGAAAATCACATAAGTTAATAGTAAGTAGTCCATATGACTGCGGTGGCAAGGTACATAGATGATTTCGTGACCGTCTTGCGCAACTTCTCTTAGCCTTTCAGCATTTCGAACTTCAATGTTTTTATATAGGCGATTCCATAGCCAAGAAAGAATACGTTCACCAAAGTGGATAGTGGTTTCTCTGTAGTCTCCAGCAATTTCATCCATGATCTTAAGCGCTTGCTTCTTCACTTTTTCTTTTGGCAACTTTTTACTATTCACTTCATCGCTGATTAAGCGCTTAATCGAAGGATTGGCAAGTAACGCAGTAAACATTTGCTGGCGGTGCATTAAGCGAGGGCCGGTTGCTGCAACAGTTTGGCGATGGAAATGAAAACGTGCAACACGCAATAATTTATGCGCGGTAGACTTATCCGTACCGTGATCATCCGCCATTAGGCGTAACGATAAGGCGTCACTAAAACGAACGAGTGAGTGGCGACCTAAGAATAAGACAATGAAGAACTTACGCAAAATAGTTGGCGACTCTTGGTCTGCTAGTAATGTGCCGACGTTAGCGTTGTTCTTTTCCACGGTCGGAACGCGACCCCAGATCAAGTTAGCCGGGATAAGCTTTGCGTCTAGCTCTTTGTCCTCGGCATGCAATTTTAATAGCTGAATACCTTGTACAAGCGCTTTAGTTTTGCGTTTGCGTCCACGAAAGAAAAACGAAGTAGGTTTTTCGAGGCAAAGCGCACGATCGAACACTTTCCCTTTGATAGTTACTTTTCCTAATGGGTCAGGAAGGCCCATTGATTTACAAGCTTTCTGCAAAGATAGTAGGTCACTCGCTGATTGGTGGCGAACAACATAGAAAATAGGCTGCTTCGCATTCTTTACATCAATGTCGTTTAGGCGATCCGGAATGATTTTACACCTAACGAGCAACTTAATGGGGAGAGAGAGTAAAAAATAAAGAAGTGAACGTAATGCTAACATGTTGTTTCGCCCAAGTTTATCAGAACGACTATTTTAGCACTAATCCGCGAAGTTGTCGCAACGCGGAATGTGTCTAAATTTGACGGGTGTTAATAAATTGCAGAATAGTGCGTTAATGTTCGTCTTTTGAACTCAAGTTGGCTTCAGCTAATTGTCTATTTTTTTGCTTGAGCAATTTATCGACATAGCGCACCATCTTGATTTTTTCTTTGATAGACGTCTCTAGAATTTCTTCTACTTCTCGCAGAACATCTTTTAAGTTTTCGACATTTTGTGAAGAATTCACGACAACAGGTGCGGTAGGCGCTGGCTCTTGGCTCGTTAGCGCAGCTCCATTTAATGAACCGGTGAGTTCGGCACCCATTTCTTCTGCGACAGATTGTATAGCTTGCTCATCAATGCTTTCTAATTCCTCTAAAAAGCCAAATAGCAAAATTCGATCGACGAAGATATTTATTTTACGGGGGACACCAAGCGTTTTTTCATGAATGAGGGTAAAGGCTTGATCTGAGAATAAATCTTTTTTCTCATACCCTGCTTGATGAATACGGTGATTAATGTAGTTTTTTACTTCTTCAACGCTAAGTGGTTTCAGATGCGCTGACGCGATGATGCGCTGGCGAAACTGTTCCATGTTCGGCGCTTGAATAATCGCCTTTAACTCTTCTTGCCCCAGTAAAAAGCTCTGAATTAAGGGTTGGTTGTCTAACTGGAAGTTAGATAGCATACGCAACTCTTCAACAGTTTCTGCTGGTAAATTTTGCGCTTCATCTACAAGTAATAATGCGCGCTTACCTTGCTCGCTCAGCATAATTAAAAACTTTTCGATTGCAGTAAGCATTTCAGCTTTGCTGTTGCCGTCATAGGCGATGTTAAATTCAGCGATAACCAGTTCTAGCAACTCTTCAGGGTTTAGCTTTGTGGTGACAAGTTGCGCTGCAACAATGTCCGCATCAGAAATATTGGCCATCAAGTTACGTGCAATGGTGGTTTTACCTGTACCAATTGGGCCGGTAATTACGATAAAGCCTTCTTTCTGATCAAGGCCATACTGCAAATAAGATAACGCGCGTTGATGATGTTTGGTCGCGAAAAAAAATCTAGGGTCAGGGCTTAACTGAAACGGACGTTCATTAAAGCCATAGTAACTTTCGTACATGGTTAAAAATCTTTTCTAACAGATAGAGTTGCGCGTGTTTCATCGTATACGCGGAAATTGTTATTAGACTCTCGGTTGAGGTATCTGACATTCAAATCGAGTGACAATGATTTACCTAGCTGTCGAGAATAATTCGCCGTGTAACTATGGTAGTAATCAACGGTTTCTTCAATTTGAATATCAGTCTGCTCGGTTTCAAAGTTGTTACGCGTAAAACGCCACGACAACGATACATCGCTTTTTGAATTTAGGCGGCGTGATGCAGAAAAGTTAATGCCGACAGTTTTCCTGATAGAGTCAGTGTTTAAGTCTTGCCGTTCATTGCCACTAATACCTAACGAAAAAGTTGTTCTTTTTAAGTTTAAGATCGAATTCCATGCCAGAGTTTTAAACAATGAAAATTGGTCATCTTCTACTGAACGAATGCCTAAAATTGGAATTTCGACAAAGCCCGTAGGGTCATCACTCGGGTCAAGCTGGCTAAAGCAGTCATCTATTGTTTCTGTAGCAACTATTGGACAAAATACCGTTGATTCAATGAAGGATTCTAATCTATCGCGCTGAAACGCCTGAACTGATTCGTTGTACGAAATAGTGTTTGTCATACGTTTATTGCGGTGACTTACGTTTAAACCATAAGACTCACCAAAAAATCGCTCGCTGAAGCTCGTTGCGATAGAAGTACGAATGCTTGGCTGCCAACTAATATCGGTATCAATATAATCGTCTCCGACAGCGTCGTCGTCAACGATATTATAGGAAAGGTTCCAAACCAGTCTATCGCTGATACTCCAGCGAAGACCTGCACCAGTTGAATTGCTCTGATTTAAATTATTGTTGCTAATGGAACCAGAGTATTCCTCATCATAATATCGGATAAAGGGACTTAATCGCCATGGTGTATTGAAACCAAGTCGAGCATCTATGCGATGGCTTCGGCCTGTTTCGCCGCGATTTTCTCGGTCTGAGTATGAGCCCGTTACTGTCCAAAAAACACTACGTATTCCTGAACCATTTTGAAAGTTGATGGCGGAGTTATGGCCTTTGCTTTCGCCTACATCGTCATCGCTCGAATTTTCGCTATATTGGCTATTGGCAGAAAAAATAAAATCAGAGTTATTAACTTGATAGCTCAAACCCGCGCTGTAGTTAGATGTTCGAACAGTATCGCCCGAAACTAAATCACTACCTAGATTGCTGCCAATATTACGTGGTCCATTGCTGATATTACCACTGAGATTTAGAGATAAAGCATTTTGCCACGGAGTATAGTTTATGGTTGCGTTTGCACTTTCGTAGCCTTTATTGGCATCACTGTCGTGACTATACATCAAATGCGACAGCGTACCATTTACACTAGCTTTGAGTTTAGCGGAGTCGATATTAGTATCCACTCCGAAATTAGTGCGTGTTACAAAGCTATCTTCCTGATCAATAGCATCTTGTTCTACGTTGTTCGAGTATATTTCCTCGATACTCACAAAGGGCTTAAAATTTAGGGAAGAATTTGCATGAGCTACATTAGCTAGGGCTAGAGCCACAGCGGTAGCGACAGAGTACTTACCTATTACGCCCATAGCCATATCCGTAGTAGCCATAAATATCCTTGCTCGTTTTCACCGTTTTATTGAGGACAAAGCCTATGGCTAGATTTTCATCTAGCTGGCTAGTCGCTTTTTTAATGTGATCTAATTTGGTACGAGATTCTTCTACAACAACAACTGCTTGCCCTACTAGGCTAGCCAGCACCGGCGTTTCTGTTACACCTAATAATGGCGGACAGTCAAAAATTACTACACGGTCTGGGTATCGATTTGATAATTCGTGCGCTAGTGTTGCCATGCGTTCACTTGCCAATAATTCGTTGGTTAATAAGTGTGCTGAACCAGCAGGCATGATCCTTAAATTATCAATGTTGGTTGGGTATATAATAGACGATACATCATCGGTATCGCCGCAAAGATAATCTAAAAGACCTGTTTGATTATCAAACTCTAGTTCGTGATGAATACTTGGTCTTAAGACATCAGCGTCAATGAGTAGCACTGTTTTATCTTGCTCCAGTGCAACACTCAACGCCAAGTTAATTGATATAAAGGTCTTTCCTTCATTAGGACTAGCACTGCTTACCATGATCAAATTACTATGATTAAGCGTCTTAGATACTGGGCCAAATGCGTTGTTGATAAGCTTACGTTTAATGTGACGAAACTCTTCTTGTTGATGATGTGTATTACCACCGCTATGCAAGAAACCTCGATTAGTGAGTTTGTCATTGTCGATAAAAATTTCGCGAGCATTTACTGATTTTGTGTTTTTTTCCACAGTATCTGGCGCAGAAACCTCTGATATCGACATATCAGAATCTAGCGAATCACTATTTGTTTCGTTAGGAGTCGCTTGCTCTTCTGTTTTAGTTTCTAAAGATGACTTAGCTTGCTGCTTTTTCGCTAGCGCCTTTTCAATAGTACTCATTAACCTAATACACCTCTAAGTGGCGCTTGAAAAACATGAGGGAAAGTGAAGTAACTCACAAAGGCGACAAGCAACAGAATAAGGGCTAAATTTGATGCCATAAAAATGATGGTCTTCTTACGATGCCACTGGATTAAACCTAAGTTTTCATTGGCTGAAATAGAACCAAAAACAGGGATGCCAGTCGCTCTAGAGAGTTGTTGAGACGATGTAACTACAGGATTCAGTTGACTCATTAGTAATGACATACCAACACCAGCACCTACGCCCAATATAAGGATCGCTGCAAAGAAAAACATGCGCGGAGGTCCTGAAGGCTTCGATGGTGCTCGCGGGGGATCAATCACTCTGAACTGGATTTTATCTGTCGTTTCATCAGCTTGTTGGGCTAGCTGAGCTGTCTCTTTTCGAGAAAGTAGTTCTTCATATTTCTTCTTAGTAATGTCATAACCGCGATTAAGTGCTGTCAATTCAGCATCAATCTCCGGTAAAGAATGAATCTTAGTTTCGATTTCAGCTACACGCTTTTTAAAGTTAGCGACACGAACCGTCAATGAAGCCACTTCATTCTCGTATTGGCTGGCTTGAATTTTCAATTCTTGGAATACAGGACTTCTCCCAGCACTTGAAAGAGAACTACCAGAATCATTATCAGTGGCGCTGATTGAAGCGTAATACTCGTCAATTTCTTGCTTACGCTTACCCATAAGCTCATCAAGGCGACGCGTTAGTTCTTTGACTTCTGGGTGCATTTCCGTGTATCTGAGTAGCTTCTCATCAAGCGTTTGTTCTATTTGCTCAATACGAGAGTCGTAACTTGTCGATACACTGCTGTTGCTTTGAACTCTACTATTCATCAAGTCAGTATCAACTGGCTTCTCACCATCCAATTGAGCTTTTGCAGATGCTAGACGTGTTTTTGCTTCTTCTAAGAGTAACTCAGCTCTCTCTAGCTCTTCTTTTTCACGTGATAAATTTGCGTAGAAGCCACCACTATTGATTGCTAATAAATCACCGTACTTTTGTTTGAAGTTTGTAAGGCGTAGTTCAGCAGCAACGAGTCGATTTTCATAATCCTTAATCTGTGTATTTAAGAATTTTTGTGCTTCGTCAGAATCGCTACGAGATTCTCCTAACGTGTTTTCGATGAATACTGTTAGTGTTGCTTGCACTACATTTTTTGCTAATTCAGGATCTTGGTTCTCGTAAGATATTGCGTAAATATTCTCTCGACCCTGTGGGCTCAACTTTAGAGATGACTTTAGCTGACTGATGATGGCATCATACTCAGCAGTGTTTTTTGCGCGAACATCGAGATCAACCATGCGAGCGATACGCTCTAAATTTGGGCGGCTAAAAAGTGTTCCAACCATCAAACGAATCTGTGTTTCTGGATTTGTTTCAACAGTTAAACCTCTTAGCAGAGGTCTTAGAAGCGACTGCGTATCTACATTTACACGCGCAGTTGACTTGTATACGTCTGGCAGTTGAGAGACAAAGTACCAACCGATTGGACAGATAATCCAAGTCGCTACAATGATGTAGCGACGTTTAATCCAAATCCCTTTTAGATAATCAATTATCTGTTCGAGTATTTCCTGCATTCCTGACCTCTTACAAACAGGTGATGTATTGCTATTTAGATGCTATTAAAACCAAGCTTCAGGCACGATAATAATGTCGCCAGGTAGCATGTCGACATTAGCTGCAATCTCGCCTGCAATTAAATCGTCTATTGCTAGTGCGTACTGCATCTGTACACCATCAACGATTCGAACCAGTACTGCATCATTACCATCGGCGAATTCTGTTAAACCGCCAACCGTGATCATAACATCGAGCAATGTCATGTTCTTCTTATAATTGATTGCTAATGGCTGAGAAGCTTCACCAATGACGCGAATTTGCTCGCTGAACGGGCCTACAAATCCACCAACGGTAACGGTTACTATTGGGTCACGGACATATGTGCTTAGCACTTGTTCAATTTCTCTTGCAAGTTCTGTTGGTGTGCGACCTGATACAGGAATATCTTCTACCAGTGACGTCGTGATCATACCGTCAGGGCGGACCGAAAAACTGCCTGAAATTTCAGGATGACGCCATACAAAAATATTGACGGAATCACCAGCCCCGATAAGGTAACGGTATGAGTCAATATCAGTTGTTTTTGATGGATGAAGGGTTGCTTGCGGCAATTGAGGAGCCGAACTACAAGCAGATAAGACATAGCCAAAGGCTACAACGATCAACAATTTTATTGTTTGGATAACTCTTTTTTCCATGGTTTATACCTTCTGTACCCGCTGTTGAGCAAAATTAAATGCTACACGATTGTATTGTATTTTTTTTGAGGTTGCACATTTTTTAACAATTGATACACACAATTTTAAAAGTGTAAATATAAAGTTAACTCTGATAGAGTATAAATCGTATTTATCCAGCGCTAACTCTTTAATCGAGCGTATGAATTTAAAGGAATAATAACAAGATATGCCAGCGACTACGTTTCGAGATTTATCGACAGGTAGCAAGTCTCTCGTGCTCTTTGAATTGCTTATCTTTATGGCAGCACTTTTGCTCGCAATAAGCAGTTACCAATGGTTTGAATTTGAACCGCGACTTGATGTCCCTTCCAACGTGCGTTTTATATACGCATTGGTATTTGCGGTCAGTGCGCAATTATCATGTTTAGCACTCGGGCTTTACAATACTAAATTGAGAGAGAGTTTTCGTGGTTTGTTTCGCCGAATATTATTGGCTGTGACCGTTGGCTTTGCTGTAGTGACACTTATAAACCCGTTGTATGGTGATGATGCGGTAACAATTGAAGTTTTAGGTGCAGCGTCACTCATTAGTTTAGTGCTAATCACATTGTTGCGCTACAGCGCTTATCAAGTTGACCTTTTTGGTTTTAATAAACGTAACGTCCTAGTTTTAGGGGCGGGTGATCGTGCGTCTATTATTGAAAAACGCATGCGCCGTGACGTTGATCGACAAGGTTTCAAAGTTCATGGCTATGTGGTGATGGACGGAGACAACCAAGATGGAATTACCAGAGAAACTAAAATTCATCTCGAGGGCTCATTGGTCAGCTATGCTTTGGAAAATGACATTGATGAAATCGTAGTTGCAAGTGATGAAAGACGGAATAATTTGCCTGTAGACGAATTATTTGCCTGTAAAATTCGTGGTGTTGAAATCACTGAGATACTTGATTTCATTGAGCGTGAAACCGGACAGATTGCGGTTAACCTCATTTATCCAAGCTGGGTCATTTACTCTAATGGCTTTGCCTCAACGCATTACTTAAGGGATACATTAGACTGGTTGTTCAATGCGACCATAGCTTTATTTCTGTTACTACTAACTTGGCCAGTCATGTTGATCACCGCATTGTTAATCAAATTAGATGATGGTTGGTCAGCGCCGATTTTCTATCGCCAAGAGCGAGTTGGAATGGACGGCCACCCGTTTTATATCATCAAATTCCGAAGTATGCGCACTGATGCTGAGAAAGATGGTGTTAAATGGGCTAGCAATAACGATGACAGAACAACGCGTATAGGCGGTTTTCTTCGCAAGTATCGCGTCGATGAATTGCCACAAATTTACAATGTAATTCGCGGCGACATGGGGTTTGTCGGACCACGCCCTGAACGCCCTGAGTTCGTTCAAAGTTTAGTAAAGTCAATTCCTTATTACAATGAAAGACACAATGTTAAGCCAGGCTTAGCCGGTTGGGCTCAACTTAGGTATCCTTACGGTGCTACGGAAAATGACGCTTTGGAAAAGCTCAAATACGATCTTTATTATATTAAGCACCGCAGCTTTTTTCTTGATGTTCTGATTTTAATCCGCACAGTTGAGATTGTAATATTTGGGAAGGGTAGATAGCCGTGTCAGTTGTAGTAAAACATGCGATGACCGTAGACGTGGAAGATTACTTCCACGTTTCAGCTTTTGAAAATAAAATCACATCAACTGATTGGGCTAGTCTCCCGCTCCGTGTAGAGAAAAATACGCATCGTTTGCTCGAGCTATTTGAGCAACACGATGCTAAATGCACCTTTTTCACTTTGGGTTGGGTTGCAGAACATTGTCCCAATCTAATCAAGGCTATTGTTGACCGAGGGCATGAATTGGCAAGCCACGGTTATGATCATAAACGTGTGGTCAGCATGAACCCTAAGCAGTTCCGTGAAGATGTTATTAAGAGCAAATCACTATTAGAGGATGCGGGTGGATGTGAGATTGTTGGTTATCGAGCACCTAGCTTCTCGTTTAATACCAATAATCAGTGGGCATACGAAATATTGGTAGAATTCGGTTTTACCTACAGTTCTAGTACGTACCCGATTGAACATGATTTGTATGGCGTACCAGATTGGCCGCGATTTATACACAAGCGCGACGAAGGCATCTTTGAAATCCCAATTCCGACCATTCGCGACGGTGAAGTAAATAAAGGTATTGGTGGCGGTGGCTACTTCAGATTATATCCTTATTTCTATTCCAAACAGCGTATTGAAAAGTACCTGCAACAAGAATCGGCACCTTACAGCTTTTATTTCCATCCTTGGGAAATAGATCCTGAACAACCGAAAATTTCAGGCGTCCCTTTGAAATCTAAAGTTCGTCATTATATAAACTTGTCACGGATGGAAGATAAGATCGTTAAATTATTAAAAGATTATCAATGGTCGACAATGCAAGATGTCTATCTGTCTGGCAGTAGTCAGGAAGAAAAATAGACACGGAAGTTTATGCAGGTGATATTTTGGCTACAGATATACAACAACTAACCGCTGACAACCTATCACTAAATGCCGAAGTTTGGGATGACTATGTAAAGCAACATGCTAACGGCTCCTTTTTTCATTTAAGTGGCTGGCAGCAGGTTATTGCCGATGCTTTTGGGCACCCTTGTTTCTATCTCGCCGCTATTCAAGAACAAAAAATTGTAGGTGTACTACCGCTAGTGGAGGTCAAAAGTGCGTTGTTTGGTCATGCACTAATATCAACACCATTTTGTGTCTATGGCGGTGCGATTGCAGAAGGCGACGATATTCGTAAAGCACTTGAAGCAAGAGCTTGTCAATTGGCAGAAGAGCTCAGTGTTGATTATCTTGAACTACGATATAGAGATAAGCAAGAAAGCGACTTATTACTGAAACAGGCGCATAGTACATTTGGCTGCGAGCTTGGTGAGGATGCTGAGAAAATTTTAGCAAACGTGAAGAAAAAGCAACGCGCTGTTATACGCCATTCACTCAAAAATGAATTGAGTGCTGAATTTAGCCATGAGTTAGATGACTTCTATCAATTGCTTTCTACTAGCTATCGAAATCTAGGCACGCCGATCTTTAGCAAACGATACTTTCAAAGCCTCGTAAAATACTTTGGCAATCAGTTAGATGTGCTCGTGATAAAAGATGCCAACGGTCAACCATCAAATGCTGTGATGAATTTTTATTTCAACGAGCAGGTGCTGCCATATTACGGTGGTGGAAATAGTGAAGCACGCGCGCTCAAAAGTGCTGATTTCATGTATTATCAGGTGATGTGCAATGCACGAAAAAAAGGCTTTACGTGGTACGATTTCGGACGAAGTAAGAATGATAGCGGTCCATACAAATATAAGAAAAATTGGGGTATGGAGCCTCAACCACTGCATTATTATTATCACTTAGTTAACGCTGAAGCGTTACCCAATCTGAGCCCGAATAATCCTAAGTACAAATTGTTTATCGGTTTATGGCAGAAATTACCGCTCTGGATCAGTCAGTGGCTAGGTCCAAAGTTATCGAAGTATTTAGGATAAGTTAATGAGCAAATCTCCAGTATTATTTTTGTGTCACCGTATTCCTTTTCCGCCGAACAAAGGCGACAAGATTACGACATTCAATTTACTTAAATTTCTTGCTAAGCATTATGACGTGCATTTGGGTTTTTTTCTCGATGATCCTTATGACAAGCAGTATGTAGCAGCGCTTGATGAATATTGCAAAAGTAAGTTCTATATCGATATTTGTAATCGTAAACAATCAATTAGTGGCCTAAAAGCGCTTGCATCAAACGATGCAATCAGCATTGAACATTACAAAGAGCCAGTATTTCAAAAATGGGTAGAAGAAACTGTTGCTGAGCAAGGTATTCAAGCTTTGTTCGTGTATTCTTCAGGAATGGCTCAATTTGTTCAATCATATGTCCATGACGAACGATACGTCAAAGTATTAGATATGGCGGATATTGATTCTGACAAATGGCGTCAATATGCTGAAAACAAGCCTTGGTTCACTCGCTGGATTTATGCACGTGAACAGCGCAAATTAGCCACTTACGAGCAACAAGTGCTTAGCGATTTTAATGCAGTAACACTGATTTCAGATGAAGAAGCTAAGCTTTTTCGTGAAATGTCTCCGGCATCGCTTCGCCACAAAATTCACACCTTATCCAATGGTGTAGATACTGATTACTTTTGCCCTACAGCAGAATTCGACCATACGGATTTGCCTCAACTTGCATCGCAATCAATTTGTTTTACAGGCGCGATGGATTATTGGGCGAATGTTGATGCAGTGGTATGGTTTTGTGAGAACGTTTGGCCAAGTATCATTAGTCAGCATCCCGAATGTAAATTTTACATTGTAGGTGGCAACCCGACAGCGAAAGTACTAAAGCTCGCAAACCTTAATGGTGTTGTAGTGACTGGCCGTGTGCCTGATGTGCGCCCATATATCGATGCTTCAGTAGCAGCGGTAGCGCCAATGCGTATTGCTCGTGGAATACAAAATAAAGTATTAGAAGCTATGGCTATGGCTAAACCTGTTGTGATGACAACCATGGGACAAGAAGGTATTGAAATGCCGAGAGTTCAGCAACCACTTGTTCTAGATGATGCCGATGCTTTTGGTGAGGCGGTTAACCAGCTACTTAATCAGTTAAAGAGCCCCTTGCCTGGACAAGAGACGCTGGATTACAGCGAAAATAGAACTTGGATTGTCGACCGTTATGGTTGGGACGGCGCATTGCGCACACTACCTAGCATGCTAGCCGCAGAAGATATTAAGGATAATTTATGATAGTTCGTGCAAAAGCACCTTTACGTATTGGCTTAGCCGGTGGTGGAACTGATGTTTCTCCTTATAGTGACGACTTTGGCGGCTGTATTTTGAATGCCACCATTAATATGTTCGCTTACACTACGATAGAGGTAAGGGAAGATAACCAGGTTTATTTCGAAGCATCAGATTTAGGTAGAGACTTCCAATCAGAAGCTGACTCAAATATAGCACTTGATGGCGATTTGTTGCTTCATAAAGCGATATATAACCGTGTTATTCGTGATTTTAATAATAATGAGCCTATTGCAATTAGTGTGATCACATACAGTGATGCGCCTCCTGGCAGTGGATTGGGCTCATCATCCACTATGGTAGTGTCAATGCTTGCCGCTTACCGCGAATTGCTTAAATTACCGCTGGGTGAGTATGACCTTGCTCACTTAGCATTTGAAATTGAGCGTGAAGATTGCCAGCTATCAGGTGGCAAGCAAGATCAATATGCAGCAACGTTTGGTGGTGTAAACTTTATGGAATTTAACCAAGAAAATGTCTTGGTGAACCCTCTGCGTATTCGCACCGATATTTTGAATGAAATAGAAAGCCAAATGGTACTCTATTTTACTGGTGTTTCACGGGATTCCGCGAAAATTATTGATGATCAGATCAAAGCGTCAACTGACAAAGACGACAGCAAGTCACTGGAGTCGTTGCATCAAGTTAAACAGCATGCGTTTGATATGAAAGAATGCCTACTGCGCAACGATATCGATGGCATGTCAGATATTTTAAAAGCATCCTGGATAGCGAAAAAAGGTACCTCAAGTTCTATTTCTAACTCTCATGTTGAAGAGATTTCCGACCTCGTATTAAAGAACGGTGCTAAATCGTTGAAGCTTTCGGGCGCAGGTGGCGGTGGTTTTATGATGATTTTTGCTGAGCCGACGAAGAAGCATGCATTGATGAGTTTATTAGAAAAAACAGATGGTCAAGTCCATAAATTTCAGTTGACACAAATGGGAGTCCAAGCATGGACAGTTTAGCCTACATAAAAAAGCATTTTGAAAAAACGATCGCAACAAAACAAAAGATTCTACAAGACGAAGCGTTAATGAATAGCATTGTTGAAGCAGCAGAGCTTTGCATCAGTGCATTAAACAATGGCAATAAAATTATCTTTGCCGGTAACGGCGGTAGTGCAGCAGACTCTCAGCATCTGGCGGCAGAATTTGTCAGTCGTTTCAATTTTGATCGCCCAGGCTTACCGTCTATAGCGTTAACGACAGACACTTCGATGTTAACCGCGATTGGTAACGACTATGGTTTCCTGCAGTTATTTGCTCGTCAACTTCAAGCCAATGGTCAAGCAGGTGACGTATATTTTGGCATTAGCACATCTGGTAATTCGGCCAACATTTTAGAGTCGGTTACAATGGCTAAATCAATGGGAATTAAAACCGTAGCACTTTGTGGTAACAAAGGTAAGTTACCAGAAGTGTGCGACATGGCGCTGCAGGTGCCCTCAGGATCTACGCCTTATATTCAAGAGTCACATATATCAATTGGCCATATTATTTGTGGCATTGTAGAAGAAGTGATGTTTGCAAGTTATAAACCTGAACACTAGGCGCTGGGCTTAATTTGATGGAAGCAATTTTATTAGCGGGTGGTTTAGGAACTCGATTGCATAAAGTGACTGGGGATCGATATCCGAAGTCACTTGCAGAAGTGAATGGTCATCCTTTTATTCACTACATCGTGAAGTATTTGCAGAGCATGGGAGTGAAGCGCTTTGTCTTTGCTGTGTCTCATCATGCAGAGATGATTGTCGAAAGCATCAATAGCACGTTTCCATCGCTTGATGTTGAGTTCTCATTCGAAAATGAACCATTAGGTACTGGCGGTGCAATTAAACAGGCGATGACTCATATTCAAGGCGAGTGTGCATTGGTGGTCAACTCGGATTCTTTTATGGAGTTTTCGCTGGAAAGTTTTATAGGCTTTGCCCAGAACTATTTTGCGAATAGTGCGGTGACCCGTAACCAAGAAGCACAACTGGCGATCGTTTGTACCAAGGTCGATGACATTAGCCGTTTCGGCGCCGCTGATATTAGCGATGAAGAGGTTCTAAAGCAGTTTTTTGAAAAAGGCCGCACTGGCAGTGGTTACATTAATTCTGGCATTTATTTAATCAATAAAGAGCACCCGCTACTGAATAAATTATGCGGTAAGTTCAGCTTCGAAAATGAGGTACTCGCCAACAGTGAATACCCGGTATTTGCCTATAAAAATTCAGGGTTATTTTTTGATATAGGTACGCCAGACGATTTTGCCGGAGCGCAAGCGCTGGTAGAAAATCACGGTCATTTATTTTTAGCCAGTGATTGATAACTAGCAACCCCCTTATTGATAACTATTAAAACAACACAACGAAAGTAGCGAAACTATGGACTCTCAAGTAATGGAAAATGCAAAGAGTAATTCTAGGATGATTTATCATCTGTTATTTTTGTTTCTGTTAATTGTTTGGTTTGGTGTGTATTTTGATGTACTCGCCAATATGGTGTCGGTCTGGAATGGCTCAGAAACATATAGCTATTGTTACTTAATCCTGCCCGTTGTTTTGTATCTGCTGTATGAGAAAAGAGAAGCGCTATTACACCAAGTGCTTTATCAAACCTCCAGCATATTTATAGTCATACTACTCATTGGGCAAGTTGGCTTTTTGCTCGCTAGCCTTGTTGGTGTAGGTATTCTTACTCACTTTGCTGCTTATGGTTCACTCATTTGTTTGATTGCCATTGTTTATGGTTGGCAGTTTTTAAAGTTTGTAGCATTTCCATTGTTTTTCTTGGTATTCAGCATTCCTATGGGGGAAGAACTAGTACCTACGCTGCAAGAAGTCACTGCCGATATTAGCATGGTACTCGTGCGTATGGCTGATATCCCCGTGTATCGCGAAGGCTTATATATATACATTCCTAACGGTGCGTTTGAAGTTGCTGAAGCTTGCTCAGGTATTCGTTTTCTTATCGCCACGATTGTTATGGGCGTGCTCTATGCATATGTATTTTATGCAATGCTTTGGAAGCGCTTGGTGTTTATCGGTATTAGTATCTTGGTACCTATTATTGCCAATGGGATTCGAGCTTTTGGCATAGTGTATGTTGGCTATGTAACCGACATGGAACATGCTGTTGGCGCCGACCACCTAGTGTACGGCTGGGTATTCTTCGCAATTGTAATGGTATTGCTAATTTTTATCGGTAACTTATGGCAAGACTCCCCATCGCAAGTGAAAGGTCAACAGGTCAAGAATCAGCAATTAGGGAAAGACGAATCACAAACATCGAGTGACACCGATAAACTTGCTGTGAACATCTCTTCTACTATAAGTGAAGCTAAAACAGGAATGAGTTCCTCGGGCTATGCTATCGCTTTAATTAGCTTACTCGTGCTAGTTTCAAAGCCTGCATACTTACAATTTGTCGTACAGAGCAAAAATTTAGTTAGAAGCAAGCCACCACTGGTTACTTATCTGAGTACGCTGAAGCAAAAATTAGACTCACCTTGGCGGCCCCAATTTGATAATGCCGATGCACAGTATCATACAAATTTCGATTACAACGATGACAGCATCGCCATTTATGCTGCATATTTTGAAGAAGATAGAGAGCATAAAGAATTAATTAGTTGGGCTAATCGTTTGTTCGATATTGATAAGTTCTCTATTGAAAATAGTCAACGTATCTACCCAACCACTCAAAACAAAGCTACCGAAGCAACGGTATTGCACATTGTTGATATGGGTGGATTAAAGAAGCGCGTACTTTATTGGTATCAGGTTGCCGATACCGCCTCGAGTAACAAAATTCGTGTCAAGAAGGCACAGCTTATCGAAAAACTAGCGGGCCGTTCTGGCGGTGGTTATTTACTTGCCTTGGAACTGCCGAACGGTATTGATGATGAAGAAGAAATTAATCAGCTAATTAAATATCTTCAGGTTAGTTTCACGGAGAATAACTGAGAACCACCGAGTGAGTTTATTAGTGGGGCAAAAGAAAGTAATCGCGCATCTAATCTATCGGTTTGATATAGGGGGACTAGAGCGCGTGATGGTGAATTGCATCAATGCCATGCCTGAATGTGATCACGTGATCATAGCGCTAACTGAGGCGTCGGACTTTGCACATCACCTTAATCAAGAAACACCAGTTTACGCACTTAATAAGTCTCAAGGCAAAGACTTAGGCAGCCATTGGCGATTACTGGGTTTATTACGCAAGGTTAAGCCGAATGTTTTACACACTTATAATTTAGCGGCAATTGAATATCACCCGATAGCTTATTTAGCAGGTGTAAAAGGGCATATCCATGCTGAGCATGGTCGAGAGGTTTCTGACCCACTAGGTCTGAATACGAAGCATAATTTTTTACGCCGACTAATGTCGCCATTTATTGATCACTACGTCGCAGTATCTACTGATCTTCAACATTGGTTAACGGATGTGGTTGAGATATTACCTAAAAAAGTAACCTTGATTCGAAATGGAATTGATACTTCAAGGTTTTCGCCTAGTTATAATGAAGATAATGAGAAGCTAGGTACCGTTAAGTCAAGCACCGTTAATTTCATCCATGTTGCTCGGCTTAACCCGGTTAAAGACCAACAAAACTTAATTAACGCATTTGCACAACTTTCGCATCAGTACCGCAATATTCATCTTACTGTTGTAGGTGATGGTGAGTTAATGGATATGTTAACTGAACTGAGCACTAGCTTAGGTATAGCTGAGAAGGTAACTTTTACTGGCGCAAGAGACGATATCGCAAACTTGCTGAACGCTGCTGATGTATTCGTTTTGTCTTCTATTGCTGAGGGAATTCCGATGACCGTGTTGGAAGCGATGGCTTCAGGTTTGCCGGTGATCAGTACCAATGTCGGAGGTTTATCTGAGCTCATTACTGAAAATCAAACGGGCAAGCTCGTTCCTGCAGAGCAAAGTCAAGCACTTGCCAGTGCTATGGGTGACTATGTGAAATATCCAGAAAACATTACTCTTCATGGTAAAAATGCACAGCACTTTATTATTGATAATTTCTCTGAACAAAGCATGATAAAAGCTTATCAACAACTCTATTCTTCATCTTTAGGGCTTAATTAGTATGTGCGGTATTAGTGGACACTTTAGCTTTGATGCGTCTTTCGAAATAGACGAAGCGTTGCTTAAAAAGATGAATAACGCGCAATCTCACCGGGGACCTGACGACCAAGGTTATCATATCGGTGCAGGTGTTGGTTTAGGTCATCGTAGGCTGTCGATCATTGATCTATCTGGTGGACATCAGCCCATTTATAACCAAGATGGCAGTGTAGCGATTGTCTTCAATGGAGAGATTTTCAACCATCATGAAATTGCTGATGAGTTAAAAGCCAAAGGCTATTTATTTAAGACACACAGTGATACCGAAACCATTGTACATGCATGGGACGAATGGGGCGTTGATTGTGTGCATCACTTGCGTGGTATGTTTGCGTTTATTATTTGGGACAACAATAAAAAAGAGCTATTTGTTGCTCGTGATCGACTGGGCATTAAACCTCTGCATTACAGCCTTCTGCTGGATAATACGGTGGTTTTTGGCTCGGAACTTAAAGTGCTTCGTCAACATCCACTGTGCCCCAAAAATCTAAGTCATGAAGCGATAGAGGACTATCTGACTTTTGGTTATGTACCCGATCCTAAAACCATTTTTAATGACGTTTTTAAACTAGAATCTGGACATTATCTACACCTCAAACAAGGTGATAATAATCACACGATTAAGCCTGTGCAATATTGGGATTTACCTTGGCAAAATGCACCAGAGTTGTCTATACAAGATCTCGAAAATGAGCTTATAGATAAGCTAAAGCATGTGGTTAATATTCGCATGGAAGCTGAAGTGCCTTTGGGCTCGTTTTTATCTGGTGGCGTAGACTCGGGCGCGATAGTCGCGATGATGTCGCAGATTAATCAGGCGCAAAATAAAGATGCTGTTACGACATGTTCAATTGGTTTTGACGTACCTGACTTTAATGAAACCGAATTCGCCAAATTAGTAGCTGACCGCTATCAAACCGATCATCATGTAGAAACTGTTAATCATGAAGATTTTGATTTAATCGACAAACTTACCGATCTTTACGATGAGCCCTATTCTGATAGCTCGGCATTACCGACATATCGCGTATGTGAACTAGCGCGCAAGCACGTTACGGTTGCGTTATCGGGTGATGGTGGCGATGAGCTATTTGCCGGATATCGCCGCTATAAGTTGCATCTTGCCGAGCAAAAAGTGCGGGATAAAATTCCCGAGCTAATTCGCAAACCTATTTTCGGTGTCTTAGGTAAGCTTTACCCCAAATTAGATTGGGCACCACAATACTTGCGAGCGAAAACAACGTTTCAATCACTCGCCATGAGTAGCAGCCAAGCGTACCTCAATAGTATGAGTAAGCTTAGAAGTGATGAAAGAAAGCAGCTGTACTCAGACAGTTTTAAATCGCGACTTAACGGATATAGTTCCGAGCAAGTATTTGAGCGTTACTTAGCGGGCAAACACTTTGACGACAAGTTAAAAGAAGCTCAGTACCTTGACTATAAAACATGGGTGCCTGGCGATATTCATACAAAAGTAGACCGCGCAAGTATGGCACACGGATTAGAAGTACGCGTTCCAATTTTTGATCATTTGTTTGTTGAATGGGCATTTCGTGCGCCATCTTCTGAAAATTTAAAGCAAGGCGAAGGTAAAGTTATCTTCAAAAAGCTACTCGAACCACACGTGCCGAATGACAACCTATACCGCAAGAAAATGGGTTTTAGTATTCCATTAGCACAGTGGCTTAGAGGCCCATTAAAAGAAAAAATGCAGCACTTACTGGCATCTACAGCCATTGCCGATACACAAATTTTTGCGATGGATAAATTAACAAATATGGTCAATGAGCACCTTTCTGGTAAATCTGATCACAGTGCAGCGCTGTGGACCTTGATGATGCTTGGTCAGTTTATTGAAAAAGAGCAGTTACATAGCGCAAAAGAAGAGTGTGTAGCGTGAAATTATTAACGATTTCTAGTTTATATCCGAATAATAAAGACCCTAAACATGGGGTGTTTGTGGAAACTCGATTAAAGCATCTCGTAAAGCACTATCCTGATGTAAATCCTGTTGTTATTGCACCGGTCCCTTGGTTCCCTTTCTCTCACAAAATTTTTGGAGAGTACAGTCGTTATGCGGGAGTTGAATATCAAGAAGAACGAAACGGAATTCAGGTGTTTCATCCTAAATATTTGGTGCTACCTAAGATAGGGATGTATTTAACCCCAAAATTTATGGCGTGGAGTTTATCGCGCTGTATTAAAAGATTAAAAAAGGCGGGTTACGAATTCGATCTTATTGATGGTCATTACTTTTATCCTGACGGTGTAGCGATTAGCAAAGTGGCAGAGCAATTTAATTTACCTTTTACCTGCACAGCTAGAGGCACAGATATCAACTTGATACCTGAGTACCCTAAAGCAAGAGCAATGATTCAAAAGGTATTTAGGACAGCTGGCCATATGATGGCGGTTTGCCAAGCACTATCGAATGAAATGATTAACTTAGGTGCTGAAAAGTCTAAGGTGACGACACTTAGAAATGGCGTCGATTTAGCACTTTTTCAAGCTTCTACTAATGAGCAGCAGTTAAGTCTCAAGTCAAGCCTTAATATAACGAAACCTCTGATCATCTCTGTTGGTTGGTTAATCGAAAGGAAAGGGCATTATTTAGTAATAGAGGCGATGAAATCTATCCCAAATGCAACCTTGGTGATTGCTGGCGATGGCCCGGATTTATCTAAACTGAGAGCGTTATCAAAAAGCACTGGTGTAGACGATCGAGTAAAGTTCCTAGGCGCATTATCACAGCCTGAACTAAATAAATGGTTCCAAGCAGCGGATGTTTCTGTATTAGCATCGAGTAGGGAAGGTTGGGCAAACGTTCTATTGGAGTCTATGGCGTCAGGCACACCTGTAGTTGCAACTAAAGTTTGGGGTACACCTGAAGTTGTGCAAAATGATACGGCTGGCGTCTTAGTTGAACGAAGCAGCGATGATATTGCGCAAGGTATTAAGGCAGTATTGAATCAAGATGTTGATCGCAAAGCTGTAAGACAATATGCAGAACAGTTTGATTGGCAGCATACCTCGGATGGTCAAATACAGATATTCAATAAGGTTAGTTTTGAATAGGGTCAGTCATAAGCAGCTAGTTTCCATCCAAGTGCTTAGAGCCATTGCTGCACTTTCGGTTGTAATTGGACACATTATTGGGAAAGTTAAACACGAATATTCAGAAGTACCAGATATCTACCTTTCTTTTTGGCAAATTAGCGCATTTGGTGTTGATATATTTTTCATAATAAGTGGTGTTGTAATGGTGCTTGTTTCTCAGACAGATTCGCACGATATAGTCCAAATAAAGCGATTTTTAAAACATCGGCTATTTAGGATATATCCTGTGTACTGGGTGGCTATTACTTGTTATCTTGCTATGAAATTGACTCAGGTGGGAGGGCTTAGCGGCATAGATTTGGAACACATTACTTTTTCATATTTACTGCTTCCAACTCAAACTAGTTCGGGTGGTTACTACCCAATTTTAGGGGTTGGCTGGACACTAGTCTTCGAAGTTTTTTTCTATGTATGTTACGCATTTACAATGCTTGTTGCACTCAAATATCGTATTGCAGTGTTTTTGCTTTTGTTTGTGCCTTTAATGCTTATTGGGCTGTCGTCAGGTACAAGTAATGCTTTTGTTAACATGTACTTTTCTCCCTTATTATTAGAGTTTATGGCGGGAATGCTCATTGGGTTTATTATAAAACGTGGGCATACAATACCAGGGTATCTGGCAAGTATTATTCTTGTTTCTTCATTGGTTATGCTTTCGGCTACTATGGCTTTATCAGCCCCTTACGTTAGTTTTGAGAATCTAAATCAATGGAGAGTCATTTTTTGGG
>JAKVCY010000070.1 GCA_022448425.1 Thalassotalea sp.
TTGATTAGGCGTTAGCTGGCTTACGCGAATAGTACTTGTAAATGCCAACAACAGATGCAGATATCCAGAATATTTCGATCACAAAGCTGGCTAAGTTAAAGTTTATGCACAGACTAATAAGCAGTAAAATTGCACCCACCAGGTTGAATAGGTTGTATTTCAACCCTTTAGGATCAAGCTTTTCTAGTTGAATAAGGAAAAACGCAAGGACAACAAGGAACGTGCCTGCCATACCAACGATATCAGCAAATAATGAAATAGACATAATTGACTCCAAAACGAGAGCGGCAACGTGCTCACATAGAGTGCGTCGTTAGCGCGCTACTGAATAAATAAAACATTACTGGCATTAAGAGCCAGAAATTTCAGACAGGCGCGGTTCCTTGGAGACTAAACCAATTGTCACTAACCTCGATTAGAATGACCTTCCTTTTGGCAGCGGGCGCGTATTTTAGTGATGTGTTCGGGAATTGCAATACTCTTATTCGTCTGCCTGTCATTGAGTAGCTAGAATACTGTCAGTAGTTCTATACACTTTTTATGACTTGTTTCTTTGAAAGATTGCCCCAACAATAAAGACATAAGCAAATTTAGAGGCAAACCAGTGAATTCAAACGCGGTATCTTTAACATTAGAAAACTTTCAACAAGTTGTATTAGAAGATTCAAAAGAGAAGTTAGTGCTTGTGGCATTCTGGGCAGACCAAGTGCCAGAGAGTGTCGAGCTCAGAGATAAACTAGCGGTATTAACTGCTTCAGCTGAAAATATTATTTTTGCAGATGTAGACTGTCAAACACAGCAGCAAATCGCTATGCAATTTGGCATTCAAGGTTTGCCTACTGCTGTGTTGGTTAAAGATGGACAGCCAATTGATGGCGTCTCAGGTCCACAAACAGACGAGACTATCGCTCAGTTCTTAGATAAACATTTGCCAAAGCCGCAAGATGAGTTTCTATCAAATGCTCGCCAAGCACTTGCCGAGAATAATGCTAATGAAGCCTATACATTAGCTAAGCAAGCCTATGAGTTGGACGTCGAGCGTGCAGACATCAAATTAGTACTTGCCGACGCTTGTGTTTCTATTGGCAAGACAGCTGACGCAGAAGCATTATTAGCAACCATCAAAATTGTCGATCAGGACAGCTACTATCAAGCTATTACTGCGAAGATTGAGCTTGCAAACGAAGCCGCTGATTCACCAGAAATAAAAGCGCTAGAGCAAGCACTAGAAGCAAACCCTAGTGACGCCGCGTTAGTTCAGCAGTTGGCAGCACAATACAGCCAAGTTAATCGTCAAGAAGAGGCATTAGCCTTGTTATTTAGGCAGGCGCAAACGGTACGTGATGACGCAGAGAGTAAAAAGCTCTTGTTGGATGTTATTAAAGCATTACCAGATGGTGACCCGCTAGCATCTAAATATCGCCGTAAACTATACACATTGATGTACTAAGTTAAGTTACTAACTTAAGGCCGAGGAACTATGCTTGGGTGGAGTATAAAGCTTCGAGCACAAGCCCTTAGGTAGGCAATCGTAATAAGATAGTCGCTATATAATTAATAAAAAAGCCGAACGCCTGAGATATGAGCGTTCGGCTTTTTTATATTCCGTACAGTCACACGAATTTTTCTTACTTAAGCTTGCTAGCGAAGGTCTGCTTAAACTTAAGCAGTTTCGGCGAGACAACCGCTTGGCAGTATTGATTCTCAGGATTGTTGTTGAAATAGCCTTGGTGATATTCTTCACCACCAAAAAATTCAATTGCTGCAGCAACTTCGGTAACAACAGGATCTGGCCAAATCTTATCATCATTGATTTCACTGATAATCGCATTAGCTGCTTGCTGCTGTTCTTCGTTGTGAAAAAATATCGCTGAGCGGTATTGTCGGCCAATATCATTACCTTGACGGTTAAGTTGCGTCGGGTCGTGCAAAGCAAAAAATATTTCTAACACTTCGCGGTAAGAGATGAGTTCTGGATCAAACGTTAATTGAACCACTTCTGCGTGATCCGTTTCACCACTACAAACCGTTTTATAATCTGCTGTTTCTTTCGTACCGCCCATATAACCAGATACAGCCGATTCAATTCCTTGCAGTTGATTGAAAGCCGCTTCAATACACCAGAAACAGCCACCAGCGAGAGTTGCTGTTTGAAGATTTGTTGTCATTCGTAAAACGCCCATAACATGTCTAACTTTTGGTCAAGATACATTATGGACGTTTAGACGTCTATATATTTTTAGTAATAAATTAGACTATTTTAAATCGTAAGCAATATGTTGATGAAAACGTACGATAACCTCGTTTTCTTCTGGTAACATTTTAAGCTCGCTAGTCATTGACTTTATCGCCATTTCTATCTGATTTAAAAACTTCGCGTGTGCCGAGTCAGCCTGGTTTTCTTTGGTGGCAACGAAAACTAAGTGAATGTTGTCGACAAGTGCTTTTGCGTCCCATTTACTGATCACGCCACACGGTGACATTTCGGGATTGTAGCCGAGCATTTGCAGCTCCCCAATACGCGACAGTGTCTCGTACTCACTATGACGAACAATGGGGATTAAGCCATTGGCGATTAACGCACCGTTGTTTAGGTTGTAGCGCTTAGCCGCTTTGGTGAAAGCATCTGTTACGATTGCGTATAGCGGGTTATAAGGGTCGCTAGAGTTCAAATCGATATCTGCTAGATTTACCAAATCAGATTTAACTGGCAGGCTTACAATGGCGTAAGTCATTTGTCGTTGTGATACAGGCAACTCTACGTGCTGGCTTGCATAGCGCACTTTGATGGTTCTCAGTTTCTGCGCTTTACTTTCAACACCTATTTTGGCTCTGGCAAACAAGTCATAGGTTAGGTGTTGATGATCCCTTAAACGATAGTTCAACTCTCCGAGTTCCAGTGATTTCTCTAGCTCTTCGAGCAAGTGAGTAATTTTCGCATGGAAGCTTGCCGCGTTGATACGAATGTCATTACCTGTCGAGAGAAACAGTAAGGTGATTTTTTCAGCGCGATGGCTAGCGTCGAAAAAGGTTTTTTGAAGCTCATGATAAGCAGGATTGTAGTAAAACAATATTTGCTGGTTAGTTTGCCACTGATGCATTTCCTGCGAATAGCGCACGCGCGCTAGCTTATCGTTAGCAATAAACAGGCTATTGCTTACTTCATATTTTTTACTTAGTTCAAAAAGCTTATTGGCGATGAACTGATAAAGGTCGCCATAGTGATTAAGTGGAGTCGTTGCGCTTTCCTGTGCTGAAAATAAGTCAATAATACGGTCTGTTAACGGGAGTTCAGCAAGTAAGTAGTGGTTATCTCGAACATTGGTCGGGATATAAGCTTTGTGTGCAGCACTTCGCTTGCGGATAATTGACATAGAGTTTCCTTGAGAGTTGGTAATACGGTGATTTGGGGCGAGTATAGTTAGCGCTTATGACACTTTTATTTCACTGGTTGACCATCTTTAAGGGGCTAGTTACTGATTTTGTTATGATTTTCAGGTTAAATACTTTTGAAGTGAATTTTTTATGACATTTATCTTATTGGCAGATTACAGCTTATCGAGATAATACCAATTGCATTAAATATTTAATTAAATTGGTATAAGATCTCTTACAAGATAATGCTCCGTTTGAGCCCTGTATTTCAATTTTATAAGGAAGTCACTTGTTACCTGATAACCAAGCCGAATTAATTGACGCAATTAATCAAACCATGCCCTTTGGCAAATATGCTGGCCGCAAGTTACTCCAGCTTCCTGAACCTTATCTTGTGTGGTTTAACAGCAATGGCTTTCCAGAAGGAAAATTAGGCAAACAGTTAGCGCTCGTATACGAAATAAAATTGAATGGTTTAGAGGGGATGTTAAAGCCGCTATTGAGGTCATAACGGCTTTGATACAAGTTAGTCGCTTTCTAAGTCGATAGGGTCGGCCGTACTATCGTCTTCTCCGGCTTCTACTTTAGTGCGACCAAATAGCGTGTGAAATTGTTTTGGTGTGAGTACCTTGTTTTGGTATTTCAACCAAGCTTTTTCCACTTTGCTTTCTGGTAACAAGCTTCCTTGGCATACTTCGACGAAGCGTTGCTCCTCGTCATTAAGTGGTTCACGTTTTGCCGTTGCAAGTTCTTGCAGGGCAACGCCATGGTTCTCTAAAATTTGAACTTCCGAAAGGGTATAGTCACCGCTGCGACTCATGCCTCTTGGGTAGTTTCTGTCATCATAAAACTTACGGTTAGCTTTAAAGCTATCTTTTGGTGTGCTAGTGGTCGTCATAACAATACTCAAAAAATAAATATAAAGATTACGATCGCATTTTTAGCTCAACTTTAAGGTGTTGGCAATCAATTTGTATGAACATTTTTTTATTAAAAAAACGTTCAGAATATAAGTCCGTTATTAAACTTTATTGGTCTAATAATTTGTTGGATACAAATAAAACGATATATGGATGATAACTAAACCGCTGTTTTATTTATGGTTTAAATCCCAACCAATAGTTGACAGACTTTATTAACATTTCACTTACAAAAAATGACACTTTTGTGAACTTTTTATTATTGCAATGAAGTTCGATTTGTTTTTAAATGAGTCGTCGACTGATGTTCAATGTCGTCCGCTTTATGGAATAATTCATTATACTTATCATTAAGCTACGGAGAAAAGATCTATGAGAAGACAAAAAAGAGATCGTCTAGATAGAGCACACTCAAACGGTTATCAAGCAGGCCTTAGTGGCAAATCTCGAGACAATTGCCCTTATCAGAATATTGATGCGAAATCAGAATGGTTAGGTGGCTGGCGAGCCGCGGTCAACGACAAAAATATGGGGCTGATAAAATGATACGTAAGCTCAACACCAGCAGAGCCTATTAATAACTAGCTGGTTTTATCCATTTAAGTATTAACCACAGAATTTAAAGAAAAAGCCCGCATTAGCGCTGTCTTTCATACACAAATCCCTCGATGAAAATCGGGGGATTTTTTTTGAACTTATTTTGCGTACCTCGATCAGATCTATTTTGATTTAGCGATAAGGTCAGTTCCAGTGTTTTCAACAGGTTCAGCGCAATGGGCAGCAGAAACATTTTCACAAGCAAAATTAGGTGATATTCGCAGAGCCAAACGACTCGTTGTGTTAGCCTCTAATCT
>JAKVCY010000071.1 GCA_022448425.1 Thalassotalea sp.
CTTCGGTGTGATAAAAAACCTAACTCAACTAGAACACCTGGACAGCGTAAATCTTTGAGCACTTTAAAGCGAGCTCGCTTTACGCCACGATCTGGACCACCCATGCGATCGACAAGGTTTTGTTGTACGAAATATGCCAATAGAATATTCCATGGGTCCTGGTGATTTCCATCAAATCCGATAGTATCATTGGCACCAAGTTTTGTAAATCTTGTTGAAGCCTGGAACTGTGGCGTCAGAGCAAAAGTTTCATAACCGTATGCTTCTTTTGACTCAGCCGCATTAAAATGTATACTTATAAACAAGTCTGCAGAGCGCTCATCGGCATGAATAGCACGATTTTCTAGTGGGATGAAGACATCTTCTCGACGTGTTTGTACAACCTCAAAGCCTCCTTTTAAAAGTAATTGCTGTAAACGACGAGCTACATCAAAGCTAAGTGCTTTTTCACTTAAACCAAGAGACTTATTAGTGGCACCATGATCCTTTCCGCCATGTCCGGCATCAATTGCAATTCGCTTACAATTAGGTACACTTCCAAAAACACGTGGATTTTTTAAAGGAAGTAACGTTTGATTCAAATCAAAAACAGACAGGTATAATTGCTTGTTTAAAAAAAGTGTAGGAAACCCCAGATATAAGGGCATACCATTTATATAAATCTTGCGGCTTTGAGCGTTCGCATCCACTACTAGGTTTGGGGCACTCAAACGAAAGGTCTTGTTGTCGGCTAACCAATAAGACTTGAAATCTAAACGATGCGCAACAGTTACAAGGTCTATATACTGTAACCCATCCGACTGAATCGTTCTACCGGGCATGTTAGTTGCAATGCATATAAACAAAGCAAGCAAGATACGTAATACAAATACACGGCTACATGAAGGGAAACAACCAAGGCTAAAAAACCATGCTTTGCGTCTCATTATATAATCAAGAATTGCTCAGTTCACTATTTTTAATGCCGGACTCCGCATTTTTTTCACTTTCATCACTTTCAAAATAATCAGTGTCATCAATATCCTCTTTAGACTGATTGAATTTAAGTAATCGCTTACTTTCCGGCAAGGGTGAGAGGACCATAGTGACTTGTCGACCAACTAAACGTGCATCCATGTCAGCTGAACCAACTCCAAGCAGCTCATCTCGAGCAGCGTTAATACGATCGACACCTAGATCTTTGTGTTCCATCTCCCTACCTCGAAACTGCAAGGTGAGCTTAACTTTATTACCATTATAGAGAAACCCTTCAGCACGGCGCAATTTGGTTTCAAAATCATGATGGTCAATACGCACACGAAACTTAACTTCCTTCATTTTAGTCGTGTGATGTTTCGAATCCTTTTGCTTCTTACTTTCTTCGTAAAGGAACTTACCAAAATCCAAAATTCGACAAACCGGAGGACGTGCAGCTGGTGAAATCTCAATAAGGTCGAGGCCTACATTGCGCGCTAAATCTAAAGCCTTCTTAGGATTCATAACACCTAAATTTGTTCCCTCTGGTCCTATTACTCGAACTTCAGATGCACGAATACGATCATTTCTTCTAAGACCCTTAGGTCCACGATTGCGGTTTTGAAAACGTCCGCGAGAGTTCGGGTATTTTGCCATTAATGAAGTGTCAGTT
>JAKVCY010000072.1 GCA_022448425.1 Thalassotalea sp.
CTTTGCAAAAGTCATCGACATCACAAAATAATTCAACTAGATTCTTCATGCCTGTTCCTTGTTAGATTGAATCGTTCTTGGTCGAAAGATCCGATCTAGGAACAGGCATTTAGTTCAATTTCTTAAACGGGATTGGGGTTAACTATTCAACTTGGCTTGGTAAGCACGGGTTATTCTTAGAAGACTTATACGTTACCCCTGAAAAGCGTGGTATTGGCGCAGGTAAAGCAATCTTAAAACACCTAGCGCAAATTGCTGTCGCCAAAGGTTGTGGCCGCTTTGAATGGAACGTACTCGACTGGAATACCCCAGCTATCGAATTCTACCAATCGCTTGGCGCAAAACCGCAAGATGAGTGGATTGGCTACCGCCTAACAGGTGATGCACTAGAAAACCTAGCTAAAAGCTAACAGATAGATAACGGAGAGCGAGAAACTTGTAGCTCCAAGCGAAAACTGAAAACAAAAAGGCCACCCATATGAGTGGCCTTTTTTCTTGGTATTAAATAACCAAACGCGTTAGCTATTACATGTTTGGATAGTTTGGACCACCCGTACCTTCTGGTGCAACCCATGTAATATTCTGGCTAGGGTCTTTAATGTCACAGGTCTTACAGTGGATACAGTTTTGCGCATTAATCACAAACTGCTGCCCTTCTTCTGTTTCCTGAACTTCATATACACCCGCTGGACAGTAACGCTGAGCTGGCTCGGCATACTTTTCCATGTTAACCGTCATTGGAATTGTCGCATCTGCCAGTTTAAGGTGACACGGCTGCTCTTCTTCGTGGTTGGTATTTGATAGGAACACTGACGATAAACGGTCGAAGCTTAGCTTACCATCTGGCTTAGCGTACTGAATAACAGGTGCTTCGCTCGCTAGTTTAAGCTGCGCGTGATCAAGTGACTCATCTTTGAAGCTAAATGGCAATTTACCACCAAAGAAGTTCTGATCAACCGTGTTGTAAGCGCCACCCCAGAATGTGCCAAACTTATGCATTGCAGGGCCGAAGTTACGTGTGCTGTGCAATTCTTCGTACAACCATGAATCTTTAAATTTAGCATCGTAAGAAGTTAGCTCTTTACCGCCTTCACAACCTTCTGCTATTGCTTCAAAAATAGCCTCTGCTGCCAACATACCCGACTTAATTGCCGTGTGGTTACCCTTAATTTTTGCAAAGTTAATGGTACCTGCATCACAACCAACAATTAATGCGCCCGGCATAGTTTGCTTAGGTAATGAGTTCAAACCACCTTTAGCTAGTGCTCGTGCACCATAAGAAACGCGCTTACCGCCTTCTAGGTACTGTTTAATGGTTGGGTGGTGTTTGTAACGCTGGAATTCTTCAAACGGGCTCAAGTGAGGGTTTGAATAGTTAAGATCGATAATGACACCAACGAATACTTGGTTGCCATCAGCATGGTAAAGGTAACCACCGCCTGACGTATCGTTATCTAAAGGCCAGCCAGCTGTATGAACAACTAAACCTTCTTGGTGTTTATCAGGATCGATGTCCCAAATTTCTTTAAAGCCAATACCATAGTGCTGTGGCGACTTGCCATCAGCCAAATTGAAATGACTAATAAGTTCCTTACCTAAGTGACCACGACAACCTTCAGCAAATACTGTGTATTTCGCTCGAAGCTCCATACCCGGCATAAATGAATCTTTTTCATTACCGTCGCGATCTAAGCCCATATCGCCCGTAATGATACCGCCAACACTACCATCTTCGTTGTAGATAACTTCTTGTGCAGCAAAACCTGGGAAAATTTCTACGCCCAATTCCTCTGCTTGCTCTGCCAACCAGCGACAAATGTTACCCATACTTACAATGTAGTTACCTTCATTGTGCATGGTTTTTGGCACAGCAAAACCTGGTAATTTAACGGCATTTTCTTCGTTTTTGAGTAAGTAGATATCGTCGCCGGTTACAGGTGTATTAAGAGGCGCGCCTTTTTCTTTCCAGTCAGGGAATAACTCGTTTAATGAACGAGGTTCAAACACGGCACCTGACAAAATATGTGCGCCTACTTCAGAGCCCTTCTCTACAACACACACCATTAGTTCTTGCTCTTTTTCTTGTGCTTGCTGCATTAAACGACAAGCTGTTGCAAGACCTGATGGACCCGCTCCGACGATGACTACATCAAACTCCATCGATTCGCGTTCCATAGTTTCCCCCTATAAAATTGAACTTGCTGCAAATTTCAAACACATGTTTGAAATTCAAACATGTGTTTGATAATATCATCTCATTATAGATATTTTGGCAACAAATACTATCCTGTAAATAACAATTTACTGAATGGCTTTTGATTTCGAGCAAATGATTAGAGCATAGTCGCTCGCTTCATTTGACGTAAACGTAAAGTGAAAGTAGTCTGTCGAGCCATTACTAAATAATCTGTCGATTAAGAACAAACTGTTAATGCCAAATGAGTTGGCATTAATTAAAAACAATACAAGAAACAAGCAGAGGCGATGATGAAAGTATTAGTTCCCATCAAGCGCGTAATTGACTACAACGTCAAAGTTCGTGTTAAACCTGACAACTCAGATGTTGATTTAGCTAACGTTAAAATGGCGATCAACCCATTCTGTGAAATTGCCGTTGAAGAAGCAGTTCGCTTAAAAGAAGCGGGCACAGCGACAGAAGTTGTTGTGGTATCTATCGGTGATAAAAAATGCCAAGAGCAAATTCGTACGGCATTAGCGTTAGGTGCAGACCGCGCAATTCACATTGAAACAGAAGAGACTTTAGACTCGCTGAACATTGCTAAATTACTTCAAAAAGTTGTTGAAGAAGAAGCGCCTCAGTTAGTTATTTTAGGTAAGCAGTCTATCGATTCAGACAACAACCAAACAGGTCAAATGCTTGCTGCATTAACGGGTATGCCACAAGGTACTTTCGCTTCAGAAGTGAAAGTTGATGGCGGCAAAGTTAACGTAACACGTGAAGTAGACGGTGGTTTACAAACTGTTTCATTAAACCTTCCAGCAATCGTAACAACTGACCTTCGTTTGAATGAGCCACGTTACGCAAAATTACCAGATATCATGAAAGCTAAGCGCAAGCCTTTAGATGTTAAAGCTGCTGCCGATTTCGGTATCGATTTAAGCCCGCGTTCTACGCTAGTTAAAGTAGCACCTCCTGCAGAGCGCAGTGCTGGTATTACCGTAGAGACTATCGATGAGTTAGTCGAGAAGTTAAAAACTGAAGCGAAGGTGATTTCATAATGGCTATTTTAGTTTACGCAGAGCACGACAATAGCAGCTTAAAAGCTGAAACTCTTAAAACAGTTGCTGCGGCACAAGCAATTGGTGGTGACATTCACCTACTTGTTGCTGGTCACAACTGTGGCGGTGTTGCTGAAGAAGCAGCAAAAGTTAATGGTGTAAGCAAAGTATTAGTAGCAGACAATGCTGCATATGAGCACCAGTTAGCAGAAAACGTTTCATTACTTGTTAAAGACTTAGCAGGTGATTACGACGCTATTATTGCAACAGCATTGACAACAGGTAAAAACTTCATGCCTCGCGTTGCTGCGCTATTAGACGTTGCACAAATCTCTGACATTATCGGTGTTGAATCAGCAGATACGTTTGTTCGCCCTATCTACGCTGGCAACGCAATCGCTACTGTTCAGAGCTTAGACGCGAAGAAAGTAATTACAGTACGTGCAACAGCATTCGATGCAGTTGCAACAGACGGTAGTGCTGAAGTTGTTGCTTTAGATAGCGCGACAGACGCAGGTATTTCTAGCCACGTATCTGATGAGTTAACAGAATCAGAACGCCCTGACTTAGGTGCTGCTCCGGTTGTTATCTCTGGTGGTCGAGGTATGCAAAATGGCGACAACTTCAAGTTACTTGAAGGTATCGCAGACAAGCTTGGTGCTGCGATTGGTGCATCTCGTGCAGCAGTTGATGCTGGCTTCGTACCAAATGACATGCAAGTTGGTCAAACAGGTAAGATTGTTGCGCCTGACTTATACATTGCTGTAGGTATCTCTGGTGCAATTCAGCATTTAGCTGGTATGAAAGACTCTAAGGTGATTGTTGCTATCAACAAAGATCCTGAAGCACCTATCTTCCAAGTTGCTGATTACGGCTTGGTTGCTGACTTATTTGAAGCGTTGCCAGAGTTAGAAGGTAAGCTTTAATTTAAGCCTTTGCTAAAGCCCCAAGTTAGGCTTTAGATTAAAAAAAGACCGATTACCTCTTGTTAGAGTAATCGGTTTTTTTATGCCTGACTTTTCATTATAATCAGACGTATCAATCCGAATAAAATCAATGCGAGCAGACAATTATGTCTTGGCAAGATCAACTATCAACCCTCGTTTACTCAACAGATAAAGGTCGCATCGAACCTGAAAAAGAAGAAACCGTTACACCCAGTGATGGCTTTGCCAAGGTCAGAAGAGAAACCAAAGGCCGTAAAGGTAAAGGCGTGATGGTAATTTCTGGATTAGGCCTCCCTCAAGCAGAACTCAAAACGCTGGCAAGTAAGCTAAAGAAAACTTGTGGCTGTGGCGGTAGTGTCGTTGACGAAACAATTGAAATTCAAGGCGACAAAAAAGACGCGATTAAAACCCTGCTTGAAAAAGAAGGTTTTAAAGTAAAATTTATTGGCGGTTAGAAGGCAGTACCCAAAATGACCCGCATTACCCCAAGCGATTTAACGATATTGCTCGTTGAACCGTGAGACACTCAACGAAAAATCATCGTAGGCAAGCTAGAAAAAGAAGGTATAGATAAGATTTCAACGGCAAAAAACCTTGTAGAAGCCATTGCCATTATCGAACGTCATTCGCCAAATTTAATTGCGAGTGCAATGTACTCTGAAGACGGTACTGCGCTAGAATTACTACAACATATTAAAAATTCTGAAAGCTTAGCTGACATTGCGTTCATGCTAGCGACTAGCGACTATAAGAAATCGAGTTTGGAAGACTTCAAACAATCGGATGTAGTTGCGCTTTTACCAAAGCCATTTACAGCAGAGCATTTAGGTTCAGCTATCAATACTACAATCGACTTACTCTCTCCTGATGAAATGGAGTTAGATTACTTCGACGTTCACGAAATTCCCGTGCTGTTAGTTGACGATAGTAAATTGGCTCGCAACCATATCAAACGCGTACTCAATAATTTAGGTCTGTTAAAGATTACTGAAGCCGCAGACGGACAAGAAGCGATTAATATTCTTGGCGATGAAATCGTTTGACCTGGTAGTAACAGATTACAACATGCCAGAGGTTAACGGCCGAGAGCTTACGCAATACATTAGGGTGCAAAGCCAGCAATCACACATTCCTGTGCTGATGGTGACCAGTGAAAGTAGTGAGACGCATTTAGCCAACATTGAACAAGATGGTGCACATGCATTGTGTGACAAGCCATTTGAACCGCAATTCATTAAAAAGCTCTTATTCCAGTTACTGGAGCATTAATACTCTGACTCCAACAGTGCAAATACACGATAAAACATGGAATTCGCTCTTAGCTCTTAGTTTTCAGCTAAGTACATCAGCTTATTCCATGTTCTCTGAGTTTCATTGCAATCTTATTGTGAGATACCTGTAACCGTTGTGCTAATTTTCGAGTACTTTTGTACTCTGGCCAAAGTGCAGACAGTAGTTTCAGCTCGAAATTTTTCTGTGCTTGCTGCCAACTATCTACCTCATCCCAATCATCATTGTAATGGTCTAATGATTTTGCCTCTTGGCTACCCTTACTATCCTTAATTTGATGACGACCTGCTTGCGGATATGCAGACAACTCGCCCATAACATTTTCAATCGTGCTGGCATTAATTTCACCCGCTGTAGAGAGTGCAACTAACCTAAACATCACGTTCTGCAACTGTCGAATATTCCCTGGCCAAGGGTATTGTGCCAACCTTTCATAAGCTGCTTGACTAAGTTTTGGCTCGGGCAGATTAACTTGCTCAGCGGCCGTTTTAAGAAAGTATCGACTAAGTATATCGATATCCCCTTCCCGCTCGCGCAGTGCTGGCAACTGAACACTCAATACATTTAGCCGGTAAAACAGATCCTCTCGAAAATCCCCGCTCTTCATTAGCGTTTCAAAAGGTTGATGACTTGCAGAAATAATTCTAACGTTGGCCACAGATTCCTTAGTCGCGCCCAAACGTCTGAAACTATAGTCTTGAAGAAAACGAAGCAGCTTAGCTTGCAGGTACACTGACATTTCAGCCACTTCATCAAGAAAAACAGTGCCGCCTTGTGCCAATTCAAATAAGCCAGGTTTACCTTGGCTACTAGCGCCAGTGAATGCTCCTGCCACATAACCAAACAACTCGCTTTCCAACAACTGTTCAGGTAATGAAGCACAATTAATCGCTAGAAAAGGCCCGTCACTTCGATGACTTAACGAATGAATTGCCCTAGCAACCAACTCTTTACCTGTACCAGTTTCGCCAGAAATTAGGATAGGCAAATCGAGTACTGAGAACTTATGTATTTGCTGTTTGAGGGCAATAATGCCTTCACTACTACCCAATATATTTTCGAGCCGGCCTTCTCCCTCATTTCGCTGAAACTGAGAAAGCTGCTGTCCTACCCTATTCAAAGACGTCAAAATAACAACCGCACCATTAAAGCCGCGTTCTAGAGCTTTGTTTTTTCTGTTGTTGCTTTCTCTGACATTACTTACTCTACCTTGACTATGATGTGAGTCTCCCATGCTCCAAAGCGGTGTCATTTCAGCCAAGTAAGGTTGGTCCTCGAAGTTAACCTCAACATTAATGGTTTTGCGTTGTTTGATGTTTTCTAGTGGGATATTGAAGAGCTTTTCAACATGCTGACCAACATAGATATGAGCGGCGTAATTGCAGCTGAGTATGACGCCACTGCTGTCGATATCGAAAATGGGATCAGGTATTCGTCTTAGTAAAGCTTTTAGATGCTGCTCTCTAGATTCTGTAGGCAATAAATCTATCGCGTTAATCGCTTTAACATCGCTAACCTTTAGTAAGTGGCTTTTAAGCTCTTCGAAATTGATATCGGTAGAGGACAAATGCAGATAGATAAGTCCACTAGCAACTTCCATCGCTACAATGTTTAGTCTCAGCGTTGATAGTTCTCTTAATATTTTTTCACTGATCCCTACTTGGTCCAGCACTTGTATTTCAAATCGCATTTAACTACCTATTCATTGCCCGCTCAATAAAGATGTATTTTCCGCGCTTTCTCTTACGCTACTTACTACGCGAAACTAGCGCCCACAAATGTAACACCAATATTACACCGTAACATATTTAGTACGATCGTAGCAGAACCTAGTAAATATAAAAGAACTATGTGTCTATGCATGGCTAAAAAGTCAATAGAACCCACTAAATGTCATATATTTATTACAGCCTAGGTTATCCAGGCATGTTACTCATTGTTTTTATTAAACTTTTACTTTGGCTAGGTTATTGCTGATGTTGAAATGTGTTTAATTAGAAACAGAACGAGAATATGGCACATAGTAAATTTATCGAAACTCAGGCGATTCATGCTGGTAGAATTAACGACGAGCAATTTGGCTCACTAGCCACGCCGCTTTACCAGACCTCCACTTTTATTTTCGAAAATGCTCAACAAGGTGCGAACCGATTTGCAGGCGAAGAAGAAGGTTTCATCTACAGCCGTTTAGGCAACCCAACAACAAGACAGCTTGAACAGCGTGTTGCTGCGATGGAAGGTGCAGAAGATGCCGCAGCCACAGCAACAGGTATGGGCGCGGTGTCAGCTGCCCTACTAGCCAATTTATCAGCTGGCGATCACTTAATTGCTTCTAAAGCAGTTTATGGTTGTTCATACGCCCTAATGGCACATCAACTAACTCGCTGGGGCATAGAAGTTACATTTGTCGATATGACAGAGCCAGAAAACGTAGCAAAGGCAATTAAACCAAATACCAAGGTTATCTATTTAGAAACACCAATTAACCCGAATATGGTTGTACTGGATTTACAAGCCATCATCGCTATCGCAAAGCAGCACGACATTATCTCAATTGTTGATAACACCTTCCTTACGCCAGTGCTACAAAAACCTGTCAGTTTAGGTGCAGATATTGTTTTACACAGTGCCACTAAGTTCCTTAACGGGCATGGCGATGTTGTCGCTGGTATTGTCTGTGGTTCTGCAGAAATGATCGGCATGATCAAAATGACGGTGCTAAAAGATATTGGTGCGACTATTAGTCCTCATGATGCATGGTTAATTACCCGCGGTCTTAAAACCCTAGCGGTGAGAATGGAGCGTCACTGTCAAAATGCCCAACGTGTAGCTGAGTTCTTAGCATCGCATCCGATGGTTGAAGAGGTTTACTATCCGGGGCTTAAAAGTCATCAAGGTTACAAGTTCATTGGTAATCAGATGGCGGCAGCTGGCGGCGTGATTGCATTCGAATTAAAAGGTGATTTAGACGAAGGCGCAGCTTTTATCAATAGAATGAAGTTATTCTCGATTGCTGTAAGCTTAGGGGATGCAGAGTCTCTAATTCAACATCCCGCTTCAATGACCCATTCTCCTTATTCGCAAGAAGAACGTTTAGAGGCGGGTATCAGTGATACGTTAATTCGTATTTCTGTAGGATTGGAAAATGCCGAAGACTTGATTACAGATTTAACACAATCGTTAGAGCAGGTAAAAACACCTAGCAAAATTAAAGCTGCATAATTGCAGCTTTTTTCCTTTAAACAATTACGTTTATTTTTACTTAGTTATTGCCGCTAATTGCGGTAATAACTTTGCCTTTAGCGCTTCGATATCCTCCAGAGCGTATGCTTCCATATCATTCACCCCCCAGACAGGCTTGGGCCATGCACTATCATTTTTGTAGCGAACAATATGGTGAACATGTAATTGAGGACAGACATTGCCTAACGCAGCGACATTCATTTTATCGCCATTGAAGGCAGTCATTAATACTTCACTCAACATGCTCGATTCGTTAAGAAACTGCTGTTGATCTTGCCAATCCATCTGGTAGATGTCTTGCACATCTTCAATACGTGGAACCATTACAAACCAAGGATACTGACTATCATTCATCAGTAATAACTTACATAGTGGTAATTCTGCTAACTCGATACAGTCACGCACAAGTAGCTCATGTAATTTAAAATCAGCCATGATTATCTCTTTTTCTTTTTCGGTTTATTCTTTCTACCGCGCCCTCTAGCTTCTTTGCGCGCTTCACGTTCCGCTATTTTCTTTGCTTCTTGCTCCGCAAAATAAACAACTTCGCCTTCAACCATTTCAGGAGTTTCAAATGTTATTTCGCCTAAAGTCTTATCACGTATCTCATTGATTAAAATAGCAGACGCTTTATGAAAGTCTACGTGTCCACCGCTTTTGACACAGCCGCGTACTCGACCTAACGCCTCGATAAGCTCTACTTCAGTCGCAGGTAGATCTTCTAACTTATAACGCTCTTTCAAACGCTCTGGGTAAGCCTCTAACAGATACTCTGCAGCAAAACATGCAATCTCTTCATGATCGAAGGCTGTATCTTTTACAGCACTAGTTACTGCTAAACGAAAGCCGCTATTTTCATTAACAATCTTTGGCCATAACATGCCCGGTGTGTCATAAAGATATAGGCCATCGTCTAAACGAATACGTTGCTGACCTTTTGTCACAGCGGGTTCATTCCCTACTTTCGCTTTTGCCTTGCCTACCAAAGTATTTAATAACGTCGATTTACCAACATTTGGAATTCCCATGATAACGGCATTAATTTGCTTACCGGTTTCATCTTTATTGGGTACGAGTTTACGAATTAATTGAGGGATTTGCTTGGCGATGCTTGGCGTTTCAGTTGTTAATGCAATTGCTTTAACATTGTGCTGTGCGTCCAAATATTCTAACCAAATCTTAGTCTGGTTAGGGTCGGCTAAATCTGATTTATTCAGAATCTTAATAAGTGGTTTATTACCGCGGATCTCGGTAATCATTGGGTTTTCGCTACTAAACGGAATACGTGCGTCACATACTTCGATGACGACATCAATCGTCGGCAGAATTTCTTTTATTTCTTTTTGGGCTTTATGCATATGCCCAGGGAACCAGTTTATTGCCATGGTGACCGAAAAATTTATCAACTAGATAGCAGTAATTTTAACACTCAACTGTTTAAAAATCTTAAATATTAATTTTGCTTAAGTATCTTGGTTAGCGTTAGGCATAGCTCAACTCTAAAACACTCAATATTTTTCAAACGCCCAAACGCAAAAAAGGCTATCCTTTCGGATAGCCTTTTTCTTAATGAGGTGCCTAGCAATGACCTACTCTCACATGGGACCTCCCATAGACCATAGGCACAGGTTGCTTGTCACTTCTGCTTTTCTAAGGTAAGAGCGCATGGGGTCAGGTGGTTTTGCAATATTTTTGCCACTCGTTTAATTCAATAACCTGAACACCAAATGGTTTAACACCCCCCTAAGCGCAAAAAAGGCTACCCTTTCGGATAGCCTTTTTCTTAATGAGGTGCCTAGCAATGACCTACTCTCACATGGGACCTCCCACACTACCATCGGCGCAGTTGCATTTCACTTCTGAGTTCGGCATGGAGTCAGGTGGTTCTA